>JAJRCL010000238.1 GCA_028679035.1 Methanomicrobiales archaeon
GCCCGGAAGAGTACCATCATCTTCTTATTAGGGCGGTATTCATATCAAGATACAGCATGGCGCGGCTTGCCGTTTCCAGCATGTTTTTCCACGAGTATCCCATCGCCGATATTCTCCCGCTGGTGGAAGGGAGCGGATCGGATACCCTCGAGTTCTGGATCGAGACACCGTATTTCTGGCTCAGGGGTCTTCCGGTCCAGGACCTTGCTACCGCCCTGGGGGAGTATCCGGCATTCGGGCCCATCGCCCTGCACGCACCCGTGCTGGACCTGAACCCGTGTTCGATTAATCCACAGGTCGCTGATCTGACCCTCGCATACGTGAAAAAAACCATGGAAATCGCAGAAAAGGTGGATGCCGGTACGGTCACCGTCCATCCCGGCAAAAGAACTGCCAAACGGGAACCATCGCAGTACGATTTCCAGCGGTTCGAGCTCCTCATCGATCTGCTCCGGGAGTATGCCCGGACCAGCCGGGCACGGATCTGCATCGAGAACATGGCACCTGCCGTCAATTCGCTTCTTTCCCGCCCGGATGAAGTGGAAGAACTCCTCGATCGCGAATCCTGGCTCTGGTTTACGCTGGATACCGCACACGCGCTTGCCGGGAGCGAGCAGGATCTGGAACGATACCGGGAGGTTGCACAGGATCGGATCGCGAATATCCACCTGTCCGGTACCCGGGACGGGATCCTGCATCTTCCGGTACAGGATGACCCGGTTCTTGCGCAGTTCCTCTCCCGTATTGCAGACGATGGCTACGACGGTATCGTGACCCTGGAGATCGAAGATATGAACCTGTCCCATCCGCTGGGAATGGAAGAGAAAATGACGTTTCTTTCCCATGAAATTGATTATATCCGCACATTTCTCCCATGAAGCGCTGGATTTATCTTACCTCACTTCAATACGGGTATAAAAACCCATGAACCAGATACATACCAACAAGTACATGACGGCGTGGAACCAATGACGCCTGAAGAAATCAAGATCCTGCTTTTCATCCTCTGCCTCCTCCTATCCGCATTCTTTTCCGGATCCGAAGTTGCACTGATTTCGATTACGCGGGCAAAGGTCCGTATGCTCCTAGCATCGGGAGACAAACGGGCGGTGGCCCTTGCGAATCTTAAGAAAAACCCGGACCATATCCTGATCACCATCCTTATCGGGAACAATGTCGTGAACGTCGCGGCATCGGCGATCGCGACATCGATCGCGATCGACCGTTTCGGGGATACCGGTCTTGGGATAGCGACCGGTGTGGTCGTGCTCCTCCTGCTGGTGTTCGGTGAGATCGGGCCGAAGATGTACGGCGTTCGTTATACCGACCGGCTCGCCCTCTTCGTGGCACGACCGGTGTACCTCCTCTCGAAGGTCTTTTCCCCGTTCCTCTGGATCTTTGATCGCACGAGCCATTCGTCGAACCTCACCGCGGCATTTGCCAAACCTTCGATTACCGAAGAGGAGATCAAAGGCTGGATCGATCTTGGCAAGGAATCCGGCACGATCGAGCAGGAAGAGCGGGAGATGCTCTACTCGGTGCTGGAATTCGGCGACACTACCGCCCGGGAGGTCATGACACCCCGGATCGACGTGGTAATGGTGGAAGAGAAGAGCAGCGTGGAGGCTACCATCAACCTGTTCAACGAGAGCGGTCTCTCCCGCCTTCCCGTCTACCGGGATCAGGTGGACAATATCGTCGGGATGCTGAACGTCAAGGACCTGTTCCCGGTGTCCATCACGAAAAAGAACGTGCACCTGCGGGAACTGATGCACGAGCCCCACTTCACGCCGGAGTCCAAGAAAATCGATGATCTCCTGAAGGAACTCCAGGTGCGCAAGACGCACATGGCCATCGTTCTCGACGAATACGGCAGCTTTGCCGGCATCGTCACCGTGGAAGACATTCTCGAGGAGCTGGTCGGGGAGATCCTGGATGAATATGACAAGGAGGAGCCGGAGATCCAGAAGACCGAGGATGGCGGGTACCTCATCGACGCCCGGGCATGGGTGGAGGACGTCAACGAGCAGCTTGGTCTGGCCCTGCCCGTGCACGAGGCATACGAAACTATCGGCGGGCTGCTCATCGATCGCCTGGGCCACATCCCGCACAAGGGAGAGCAGGTCGCGATTCCCGAAGGCAATGTGACCCTTGTCGTCGTGCAGATGCGGGCCCGTCGTGTGGAACGGGTGAAGCTCCTCCAGGTGCCCAAACACAATGGTGAATAGCGATGCACGGCGAGTACGTACCATGAAACGGATCGCCGTACTCGCTTCGGGCAGGGGTTCCAATTTCCAGTCGGTGATCGATGCGATACGGAAAGGCACGATCCCGGCAGTATGCGAGCGGCTGGTAACCGACAACCCGCATGCCCCGGCGATCGCCCGTGCGCAGAAGGCAGGTATTCCGGTCAGTATCGTCCCGTTCGGCACGTTCGGGTCAAAGGAACGGTTCGAACAGGAGCTGCTCAGCGTCATGCAGGGGATCGACCCCGATCTCTTTATCCTCGCCGGCTACATGCGGATCCTGGGATCCTCTGTCGTGCGCGAATTTTCCGGTAAAATCATCAATATCCATCCGGCCCTGCTCCCGAGTTTCCCGGGGCTGCATGCCCAGCGGCAGACGATCGCGTACGGCGCGAAGGTATCGGGGTGCACGGTGCATTTTGTTGATGAGGGGACGGATACCGGTCCGATTATCATGCAGCGGTGTGTTCCGGTGCGGGAAGACGATGATGAATATACCCTTGCTGCACGGATCCTCCGCAAAGAACACCGTGCCCTGGTTGAGGCAGTGCGGCTCTTCTGCGAGGGAAAGATACGGATCCAGGGCAGAACCGTGAAAATTCTTATCTGAGAGGCATGTATGGGAATGCGATCACAGAACCAGACCGGGAAAAAAATCGCGCGGGAGCGTATCGAAATACTCCTACTCCGTGCCCGTGACCTCTACCATACCGAGCCAGAGCAAAGCAGGAGATGTGTCGCGATCGCCAGGAAAATTTCCACCCGCCAGCGGGTGCGAATACCGCGGGAGCTGCGCCGGTTGTTCTGCCGGAAGTGCTCCGGGATCCTTATCCCTGGCCATTCCGGTCGCGTGCGTCTGCACCATGGAAAGATTACCACGACCTGCCTTGCGTGCGGAAAACAGAAACGAATCCCGGTGGTGAGGACGCATCGGAAGTGAAACGCACACCATCAAGGCGAGTGTCTGGGTTGGTAAAAAGGGGTGCACGGACGGGATCCTGGAAGAGATCCGCACCCAGCTCGATGCCCGGGGAGTAGTCAAGGTGAAATGGCTCCAGGACACCGATATCGATCCCCAGGAGATCGCTGCACGCACCCATTCGGTCCTCATCGATGCACGGGGAAGGACAATCGTGCTCGCGAAACGAAAACGGGTGTGATCTCCGCCGTAGCATTGGTAGGAATACGGGATGATCCGGGTTCTGGTTTTTTTACTCAATACCTTTCAGGATTCTCTCCCGCGGGAGTCCGTTCCGGGAGGGATTTTTACCCGGCGATCGGGTGCGATGTACACAGCCGTTGATCATGCCCCGGCGGACGCGATCGAACCCTGCACCGTAACCAGAAATATATAAAAGCCCTCTGCGCCAATATGTAAAGACTGCGAAATCTCTACGAGGTAAACCGATGACGACCGTATTTGACGTTCCTGCCGATTCACTCATCACCCGGTTGAGTAGTGAGCTGAAAAAGCGGAGCGAAATTAAAGCTCCGGCATGGGCAGCTTTTGCCAAGACCGGAGTCCATAAACAGATGCCACCCGAAGATCAGGACTGGTGGTTTATCCGATCGGCAGCTCTTCTCCGGCGACTCTACGTTGACGGGCCGGTGGGAGTCCAGCGGATGAGGACCGCCTACGGCGGAAAACGTGACCGCGGCTCGAGCCCCTATCAGTTCCGCAAAGGCAGCGGATCGATCATACGCAAGATCTTCCAGCAGCTCGAAAAGGCAGGGTACGTGGAAAAGAACAAGACCGGCCGCAGGATCTCTGCTGCCGGCATGTCTTACCTCGATTCGCTGGCAAACGAAATTGCGATGACACCGGTGCAGCCGGCGGAAACAAAAAAGACCTGACGGGGTAGCATGGGAGACGATGAGCTCGCCGAGCTTCGGAGAAGGAAACTGGAGCAGCTGCAGCGGCAGCAGGTGGAGCAGCAGCGGGGACTCGAAGATGAAATTGAAAAACAGCGCCGCCAGGAGTCCCAGATCCAGCTCATCCTCATGAAAATCCTGGAGCCCGAAGCACGGGAACGGCTGAATAACATCAAGCTCACCAAACCGGACTTCGCCAAGGCAATCGAACAGCAGCTGATCATGCTCGCCCAGAGCGGTCGTCTGAAACAGAAAATTACCGATGCGCAGCTCAAGGAGCTGCTCAAACAGCTGGTCCCCTCACGCAAGGACTTCCATATCACGCGCAAGTAATGCACACAGTCAGAGGTTACGAACATGGGAAAATTGAGTAAAGGCCGGAAAATCCGTTATGCAAAGGCATGTGAACAGAACCGGCGCGTCCCTGCATGGGTCATGATGAAAACGAAACGCGCCGTCTCCTCTCATCCCCGGCGGCGCAGCTGGAGAAAGAGTACGCTGAAGGTGTAATATGGTAGAGAAGCTGAAGGAACAGATCTATATCATCCCGCTCATCATGACGAAAAGGGTCCCCCGGTGGCAGCGGAGCAGGAGAGCTGTCACAGAGATCCGGGAGTACCTGACCCGGCACATGAAGAGTGACGATATCAAGCTCGATGCAAGCATCAACGAGCGGATATGGAGCCGGGGGGCAGAGAAGCCTCCGTCGCGGGTCCGCGTCCGTGCGATGAAATTCGAAGACGGGCAGGTCCAGGCAGAACTTGCTGAGGAATGAGATGGTGCATTCCCTGGATTTTGCCGGGGACCCCCACATCGGGGTCTTTGCCCGCGTCATCGGTGATTATGCAATCGTCCCCCCCGTTGCACCGGAGCTCTTTTTAACCACGATCCGGGAAGAACTGGGAGTGGAACTAATCACCACGACAATCCAGGAGAGCTCCATCATCGGCTCGCTCGTTTCGGGAAACCGGTACGGGATGGTCGTCAGCGGCCTTGCGTCAGCACATGAGATGAGCGCCCTGCGGGAGCATGCAGAGGTATTCCCCCTGAAGAGCTCCATGAATGCTGCCGGTAACGTCATCCTGGCAAACGATGCGATGGCTATTGTGCACCCGGATATGGAAGAGCTCCTTGCGGAGGAGATCGGCGAATTTTTGCATGTACCCGTACACCGGCTTACCTTCGGGGGGGTCAAAACGGTCGGCATGGTCGGTGTGGCAACGAATAAGGGCCTTTTGCTGCACCCCCGGACGACCCGCAATGAACTCCGGGCACTCGCAGAGATCACCGATCTACCTGTCGGGACCGGTTCGGTGAACATGGGGAGCACGCTGGTGGGAAGCGGCCTGCTCGCAAACGACCAGGGATACGTCGCCGGCGGAGAAACGAGTGGGTTCGAACTGGGAAGAATTGAAGAAGTGTTTGGGTTTTTGGAGGAATGAGGCATATGGAAGAAAAGGCATTTACCGTGAAGGGAAGCTGCAGGATCGACCAGGCGTGGAAACCGTACACGAAAGTGGTACAGGCACCGAATGAACGCCTGGCAAAAGAACGGATCTACACCCTCTTCGGCAGCAATCACCGGATCAAGAGAGCATATATCAGGGTAGACTCGATAACAGCTTCCGTTGGTGAATAACGTGGATCAGGCGGGCTCAAGGGATATCCAGAGGCTCCAGGTCTACCTGTCCGAGTACGAGCAGCAGGCAGGAATTTTCGCACAGCAGCTCGAACTGCTGGAAAACCGGCGGATCGAATCCATTGCTGCAACGGAATCGATAAAATACCTCGCGGTGCAGCAGGACCAGGTCGTCCTCGTCCCTCTTGGCGGGGGGACAACGGTCCGGGCAAAGATCCTGGATCCCGGCAACGTGCTGGTGAATTTCGGCGCCGATGTGGTGGTGCAGCGGACGACAGACGAGGCAATCGCGTTTCTTTCCGACCGCATCACGGAGCTCGAGGCACTGGAGAAGAAGATCGCATCCTCCCTTGACCAGATCCGGGCGCAGATGAACCAGATCGCGCAGCAGATCGAGCTGGCCTACCAGGAGGCGGGAGCCGGCGCCCA
>JAJRCL010000052.1 GCA_028679035.1 Methanomicrobiales archaeon
CCGGTCTTATCCCTCCGGAAAGTGATCCCGAGCATCGCCAGGAACGCGTTCATTCCCTCACGCATGTCAAACGGACCGGTCGCTTCCCCATGAATGCCGGGTGAACCGCTGAAGACCATCAGCCGGTCGCTGATCATATCGATGAGGTAGATATCATGGTCGATGACCATCATCCCAACCTCCTTTCCCTGTGCATGGTTCCGGATAACCCGCGGCAGGCGGACCCGCTGCTCGACATCGAGATGGGCGCTCGGTTCATCAAGAATGTAGAGGTCGGCTTCCCGGGAGAGACACAGGGCGATTGCAACACGCTGCAGTTCACCGCCGCTGAGGGTATTCACCGGCTGCTGCAGGATCTGCTGGAGCGCCAGCTGTTCGACTATCTCATGCTGGTAAAAGGAGGTATCGAATTTCCTGGTCGCTGAGCGCAGGGTGAGCTCCACCGTATCTTCGGTGGTGCCTTTGATGTACTGTGGTTTGTACGAGATTTTCAGCGTGGTCGTGACCGATCCAGCATCGGGTTTTTCCTCCCCGGCGAGCAGTCGGGCAAAGGTACTCTTCCCTATCCCGTTTGCTCCGACGATACCCAGCACTTCCCCGCAGTGGATCTCCCCGCCCTGTACATCGAGGTCAAAGGATGCGAAGTGCTTTTTCATCGCGGGAATATCAGCGAGGACCTTACGGACCGCCTCGGTCTCATGGAACCGGCGCTCGAACAGGACACTATTATCCCGGAACCGGATATTCTCCTCCGGCAGGAATCCCTCAAGATATTCGTTCACGCCGACCCGTACCGATTTCGGCTGCGTTATGACGCCAAAGACCCCGGGCTTACCGTATGCGATGTGCACCACATCGGCGAGCATATCCAGGATCGCCAGATCGTGCTCGACAATGACGACCGGGCGCTCCGCTGCCCGTTCACGGATAAGGTCAGCCGCCTTCATCCGCTGGTAGATGTCGAGAAACGGTGTAATTTCATCCAGGAAATAGAAATCGGCATCCCGGCTCAGGCACGCAGCGAGTGCGATCCGCTGCAGTTCTCCTCCCGAGAGGGTAGTGATCGGGCGGTCAATAAACGGCGTGATACCGAGACCCTCCGTGTACCGTGCAAGCACCCCCCGTTCATCAGTTCTCGCGAGCAGTTCTCCCACGGTTCCGGAAAACAGGCGGGGAATATGGTCTATGTTCTGCGGCTTGATAGCGGTCTTTACCTGGTTCTGGGAGACCCTCTGCAGATATTCGAATAGCTCAGTGCCGGTGTACTTCTTCAGGATCTCCTTCCAGGCGATTTCCTTGCCCGGAGAGCCGAGGTTAGGGCGAAGGGTGCCGGCCAGGATCTGGATCGCTGTGCTTTTCCCGATCCCATTTGCTCCCAGGATACCGGTCACCCTTCCGTCCACCGGTACAGGGAGCCCGTACAGGACAAACCCGTTCACGCCATACCGGTGTGTTGGCTGGGTCAGCTCCTCCGGGAGCCCGACAATATCGATCGCCTCGAACGGACACTTTTTAATGCAGATTCCGCAACCGACGCAGAGTTCCTCGGAAACGACTGCTTTCCCGTTCTCACCAATGACAATGGTCTCGTCTCCGGTGCGTACGCGGGGACAGTAGAGGATGCATTCCGTGGAGCAGCGTTTCGGATGGCAGCGGTCACGGTACACAACAGCGATTCGCATAGAAGAAAAACCTAAATGGCGGTGGCGGCGGGAATGACCGCAGCAGTAAGAAGGAGCGTCCAGGAGATATACCAGAAGGCGAACGTCATGAATCCCTGGTAGAACCAGTCTTTTGCACCGAGACCGGAAGCATCGATCCGCAGTGCCATGAATATGTACTTCTGGAAAACGATTCCTGCCAGGAGAAGGAGGATTCCCAGGGTGGGATCCGGCTGTAGTCCCGTCAATGGGTCCGGAATCCCGCTCATCCGGAAGGAAAGGACACCAACGGCGATACCGGCAAAGGATGCAACCGCCGTCCGCTGAATCCGTCCGATATGCTCGGCCCGTTTTTCCTCCTGCTTACGGACCGCCCTTCCCTCGCTTCCCCCTGGAATTTCCCCGCTCATTCGTGCATCAGCAGAGTATTTTTGGTGCTGGGGTCATATGTAGTTTGGTGTGGCCATGGCAACCCTTCAGGGGATGAGCGGGCTCGACCTGCGGGCGGTCGTCGCAGAACTGCAGGTCCTTCTTCCCCTCTGGGTCGGAAAATGTTACCAGTACGATGAAAAAACCGTTGTACTGCGCCTGAATGGAAAGAACCGGGTAAAATACCAGCTGATTATTGAGAGTGGGCGGCGGGCTCATCTGGTAGAGGAGTTCCCGACTCCCCCGCAGAATCCTTCGGGATTTGCCATGTACCTGCGCAAGTATCTCATGGGCGGGCGGATACTGCAGTTCGGTCAGCGCGGAATGGAGCGGATCTTCTTCATGGACATTGGAAAGAAGGATGCAACCCTGCGTCTCTTTGGAGAACTCTATGCAGAGGGCAACATCATTCTTTGTTCCGAAGACAACACCATTCTCAAGCCGCTCTGGCACCACCGGTTCCGGGATCGCAACGTCGTGCCGGGGGAACAGTACGGCGCCGTCGAAAAAGACTGCAGTGCTCTGTCTGTGGCAGAATTCACCGCAATCCTGAAAGGCTCCGTTAAAGACCTCGTCCGTACGCTCGCGACAGACTGTCTGCTTGGTGGAGCCTATGCGGAGGAGACCTGCCGCCGGGCAGGGGAACCCAAGGAGATTCCGGCAAAAGATGCAGACCCATTGCGGGTACACGCAGCGATTATCGCTATCCTGAGCGATATTGAAAAAAATCGGTCGCCGTACATCTCCGCAAGCGGCTGCTGGCCGATAAAGGTCGACGATTCAGCCGTCATCACGCGATTTTCCTCCTACAATATGGCGCTGGCTGCATGGTATCCTGCACTCGCACCGGGATCGCGGGCGCCGGAAAAACCGGTCCTTACGCGGGAAGAAGTCATTCGGATCCAGCAGAAAGAGGCTGCGGCAAAATTCGAAAATAAAATCCAGCGGCTGGAGCAGGCAGTAGGATTGATCTATGAAAATTACCCTCTTGTAGCCGGTGTGATCCGTACCCTCGACGAGATTAGCAGGAAACGGTCCTGGCAGGAGATCGCCGGAACACTGCAGAAAAGTACCGATCCGATGGCACAGAAAATCCGTGCGATCCATGCGGAAAATGCATCGATCGAACTGGACCTCGGACAACCGGTGCACCTTTTCGTGCACGAGAGTGTTGAAACGAATGCTGCCCGGTTCTATGACCAGATAAAAAAATACCGGAAAAAACAGCAGGGAGCCATTACCGCTCTTGCACGACCGTTACCTGCTCCGTCCCCGCGATCGGCAGCAAAAATCAAAGAAAAGCAGCGTTGGTTCCAGAAATACCGCTGGTTTACCACCAGTGACGGCGTACTGGTCCTCGGCGGAAAAGATGCGTCCCAGAATGAGGAACTGGTCAAAAAGTACCTGGGTGGCAATGATCTGTTCATCCATGCCGATGTCCACGGAGCAAGTGTCGTCATTGTCAAAGGCCCGACGACGTGTATCGATGAGGCTGTGCAGTTTGCCGCAACCTACTCCGGCGCCTGGAAGGCAGGGCACGGGACGGCAGATGTCTACGTCGTGCGTCCGGAACAGGTTACCAAGACCCCTCCGTCCGGTGAATATCTCCCGAAGGGGTCCTTTATGATCCGGGGGGAGAGGACCTATTACAAGAATGTACCGCTCCAGGTGGCAATCGGACTGTCACCTCCCCCGGATATACGGGTGATCGGGGGACCTCCTGCAGCGGTAAAGAAGCACGCACAGCTCTGGGTACTCCTCAACCCGGGGAAGTTCGAAGCCCAGGACAGTGCCCGCAAGGTGGCACGGATCCTGCGGGAACGTCTCTCTCCCGGGGATCAGAAGGCACTGCGCAGCATCCTGTCCACGGACCGGGTCGTCGCTTTTCTCCCGCCCGGAGGCTCGGACATTGAGGTGGAGAATGCGGGCTGAACGTCGCGAGTTCCGGGGGTCTTACGGAGAAATAAGCCTGGTACCCGAGAGCCTTGACGATCTCTGGCATCTTTCACACCTGATCGCCCCGGATGACCAGGTTTTTGCCGATACCTTCCGTTCCGTCGAGAAAGCGACGGACAAAATCCGTCCGGAAAAAGCAGAAAAACGTCCGTTCCGCATCGGGTTGCGGGTGGAACGGGTACTCTTCCAGCCCACGACGAACCGCATACGGATCGCCGGTCTCATCGAGGACGGCCCCGACCTGGGATCCCACCATACCATCAGTCTCGAGGCAGGGCAGGAAATTTCCGTGATCAAGACCTGGCACGTGTTTGATGAGGAACGGCTGGACCGGGCAATCCGCACCACCACCACGGGCGCTATTCACATCCTCGCCGTAGAGGAAGGTGAAGCGCAACTCTACCGGATGCGTCAGTATGGCCCGGAATTTATTGCCGATGCCGGGAAGGGCAGCGGAAAGGGAAATGCTCCCGACGGGAGGGTGGCATTTCTCGACTGTGTACTGGATCTGATCCGCACCGTGGAGGGTCCCCTGGTCATTACCGGCCCCGGGTTCGTTAAAGAGGAATTTGCCACGTATGCAAAACAGAAAATCGAAGGACTTACCGATCGCATTCTTGTGTTCGAGACCCGGCGCAGCGGATCCGGTGCCGTGGCCGAGGTGATCGGCAGCGGTGCCCTTGCCACGCTCACCGGGGATCTGCAGCTGCAGAAAGAGTTCCAGGCACTTCAGGAATTCCTCGCACTGCTCGCGAGCGGAAAACCGGTTGCCTACGGGCAGGAGGACGTGGGAAATGCGGTCGGCTGCGGGGCAG
>JAJRCL010000239.1 GCA_028679035.1 Methanomicrobiales archaeon
ATCCTTATCAACCCCCGCACTCCCTGCAATACGCCGCTTCATAACCTCAGCTCGAATCTGGTCTATTCCTGCTCCGGCTCTGCGGTCGAAACCGTTCTCTGCGATGGGAAGGTGCTGATGCTGGAGCGGGCTGTCCCGGGTGAGGAAAAGATTCTCGAAGGTGCAACCCGCGCAGCATCGGCTCTCCTGGACCGCACCCGCGGGGACGGCGCCGGATGAAGATCGTCGGTCACCGTGGGGCACGGGCGAAGGAGCCGGAAAACACCCTGCGTGCAGTACGGACGGGACTTGCCTGCGCCGACTGCATCGAGATCGATGTGCGGATGAGCCGGGATGGTATACCGGTGATTATGCATGACGCAACCCTTGAGCGGACCACCAATGGGAGGGGTGCGGTCAGGGACCATTCATTTGCCGAGATCCGAACACTCGATGCCGGTGCCGGCGAACGGGTCCCAACGCTCGCAGAGGTCCTCGACCTTATGGCAGGCAGAGCCACGCTCCTCGTCGAATTGAAGGAGCGGGGTGGACTTGAGACGATTGTGGAAGTGATCACGTCTGCGCAAGCGAAGAGAATAATTCTCGTCTCGTTCCTGGCCGAAGCCCTTGCCCGGGCAGAACAGCTTCTCCCGGCCGTTCCCCGGGGGCTGATCTATTCCACGGCGGGACGGGACCCGTTTGCAGACGCCCGATCGGTCAATGCGAGCTTCATTCTTCCCCGCTTCGATCAGGCGGATGCGGAGATGATCGGTGAGGCGCATGCACAGCGGCTCCGTGTTATTCTCTGGACTTTGAACACCGCTGATGACCTTCATGCCGCTGCGGTGATGGGCGCGGATGCGGTAGCAACTGACGATCCCTGTATGGCTCGGTCCGTTCTCCGGAAATCCACGCTCCAACGGTAGCCATTTATTTATCAAAAATGTGAATCCGAGATTGCTGATCAGAGGAGAACTGCCCTACTCCCGTTTCTCTCCCGGAACGGAACAGGAAGGTTCCTCCGGCACAGACAAGCGCAGCAAACTGGTTAGGATGAGATATTTTGATCGGATGATAAGAAACTGCAGAGCAATGAGAAAAGAGCAGTCAGAAAAAATTTATTCTTTTGGTCCGTTCGCCGCCATCCACGCAGCAAATTCTTCGGCATCACAACCCTTCATGGTGAGGTACACATCAAGCTCGTCCTCAGCAGTCTGACCTTCGTAGAGGACCTTCCCGTAACAGTTGGTCACGGTAATCTTGATCGGCTTGCCGTTGGACTGATCCCCGCTCCATTTCTGTGCCTGGAGATGGATCTTTCCGGTCGGATTTACGAGGTGCATCCCGTAATTACCGGAAGCGCCGTACGTGATTCTCTGGTCAACTGTCCCATCCCGTTCGTACGCGACGGCGACATCATTCAGATGTCCGCTATAGCGGACCTGCACTTCGAGATATGGAGTGAACTGGCAGATCGCATCTATCGTCTGGAATGCACCATCACCCAGTCCCGGGACCCCGCGGAGGTTATACTGGCGGCCATTGCTTCTGCTGCCCCCATTCGAGGTGTCTGGTGATGCAACCGAAAAACTCCGGATATAATCGTTATTCGTCGTATCGCTTTCTTCGAGACGACAATTCGGATTCACAACAACCCTAACGGTATGTGATCCTTCAATTGCTTCCCAGTTCTTCGGATCGTGAGTCACCGGATCCCACTTCCCGGTTATCGTCCGACTCTGCCCGGATCCGATAATGCGTGCAGATTCTCCATAGTTGATAATTTCATCATCAACATAGAACAGCACAGCGACGTACGTCCCCTCAGGCTTCGCCACCACTCCAATATTCTGAACCGTTGCTGACATCACAACATCCTGCCCCGGCATCGGATTTGCAGGAGAAAGAGTCACGCCGGTAACAACAAGATCCGGAAGATCCAACGCGGATGCGGTAACCGGAATGAGCAGCAACAGCAGGAAAACTCCCGGGAAAATGATCCTTTCCCAGTCATCCCTCACCATCATCATCGAAACCATGTCAAACCCCTCACACATTTTGTAGTGTTGTAAATTTCCCGGAACCGATCGGATTTCCCGCATGGTTCCGTCGAATTTTACATTACAAGAACTACTACATGGCTATTTAAAACTGTGCGATAAAATGAATAAATCAAAAAATAGGACAAATTAAACAATTAATTTTTCATT
Source organism: Methanomicrobiales archaeon (assembly GCA_028679035.1). GTDB lineage: Archaea > Halobacteriota > Methanomicrobia > Methanomicrobiales > JACTUA01 > JAJRCL01. Next base: position 2,190 of record JAJRCL010000239.1, read on the forward strand.
AAATTTATTAATATGAAAATAAATTTGAAATAAAAAATTTATGTATTATAAAAAAGTTACTGTTATATGAATTACCGGAAACACGGAATCACCTGATGAAAGGCGTTATTTCTTTACCGTACGACCGTCTCTGTCCGAAAAAATTTTTCCCGGTCGCTGGTATTGAAAATCCTTTATAAGGCTGAATCTTGAAAATTTTTTGATTCGGAATGAATCGCAGGGTAAAAATAATAGAATATTTTAAATAGTGATCTGAAAATTCATACTCACAGAAAATCAAAAAATACCCTGTTGTTGTATCATCCTGACTATCACCCTTGTCTTCCGAAATCTGTATCATTTTTTTATTTATCTCCAGACGGTTAGCCGAAAGCAGCAGGAAGAGGAATCGTGCACTTCTCACAAGGTCGTCATCTTCACCGCATATCCCGCAGCCGATCAGGTAAATATATATCAGGAGGAGATGACTTTTTTATCCCAACCGGGGCTGTGGCCTAGTCCGGAATGGCGACGGGCTCCAGCGGTATTTGCGGGTGATGAGCAATGGGTCTGCTGAACGGCTTTCCGCCGTGATGATGATCCGTTGGAGCACTGACGCATAACGGAGAGACCCGTCGATCGTGAGTTCAAATCTCACCAGCCCCACGTTTTTCCAACTGGATTCAGTATTTTCCGCCCATGAGCTCATGCACCGTCGGAATTTGCACAAAGGACAGACTCCTCAAGAGGATACGAAAATCTGCCTGTTTTTTATTCCTGCTCCTCCCATAAAGAAACAGACAGGCGATTTTCACATGTACCTTATCGGTGAAGCCCTCGTAGGAGAAGGGGCAGAACTTGCCCATGTAGACCTGATCCTCGGAGAAAAGGAAGGACCGGTGGGAGCAGCGTTTGCCAACGCGATCTCCCAGCTCTCCGTAGGCCACACTCCGCTCCTTGCGGTGATCCGCCCGAATCTGCTGACGAAACCGGCCACGCTCGTCATACC
>JAJRCL010000240.1 GCA_028679035.1 Methanomicrobiales archaeon
AATCCCTGCTTTGCCCGGTAATAGATTGCCCTGCCCCCGTACAGGGATGCCCAGCACTTCTGGACCGCATCCAGAAGATCCCGATCCCCTTTAATATTCAGGTAGGTATCCTGCTGGCCCGCAAAGCTTGCATCCGGAAGATCCTCTGCAGTGGCGCTGGACCGCACCGCAACGATGACATTTTTCCCCATCTGGTGATAGGCATCACGGATGGACGATCGCATATCGGCAGGAATCTTTGCTCCCAGGACGATCTCTTTTGCTTCCCGTGAAGCCTGTTCCAGGTCCCCCGCATTTTCGACGTCCAGGTCTTCCATTTTTTTGAACAGGGCTTCTTCGATTCCCGTGAGGACGAGAAACCTTCGGAACGCCTGGGCGGTGACGGTAAAAGCACGCGGGACCGGAAGACCAATAGAGAACATCTCGCCAAGGGATGCTCCTTTTCCCCCGACGGAGGGAATATCTTCCTTCTTTATCTCTTCAATCCAGAGTATATCGGGGAACGGTTCCATGGTGTCAAACCTACTACTCTATCTCACTGTCATTGATTTAATATTTTATCGGGAAAAAGCAGTTCCTGATACGTCAGTTTTCCCTTTTTTCACCGGGAGGCAGACCTGGTCGCCGCATCGGGGAAACGTTGGAACCGTCTAAATTACCACCTGCGAATTCGAACCGTTTCCGGATGCTGACGGGCAATGCAGACTCCGGGATGATTTCAAAACCAAAAGAACGATAAAATGTAACCAGATCCAGGGTGGAATGCATATACAGCGGATCGCTTCCGTACGAACCGACAAGAGCCTGGACGGCTTTCCGTGCGTATCCGCGGTCACGGTATTCCTGCAGGACATACACTCCGTCCACTTCGAGACCATCCGGATGCCGTCTGCACCGGGCAACCGCGACAAGCACCCCTTCCACCCATACCCCGAAGATCCGGTCTGTTTCAGGATCCGCCTTCTGCTGGTGATAGGTCAGCCACACGTGCTCCGCACGGGCAAACTCATCCTTCCGGAGCTCGCGGGCAATGACAGTGAGACTGATATGCGGGCTCAGTATCAGGAGGGGCCTTCGTGCCGTCGTCGTCACGCCGGTGACCACGCGTCCGAGCGGGATGTTGCTGGCATAATCCGATTTCCCGTATCTGCCTATCAGGATCAGGGATACATCCTGCTCCTCGGCCACCCGGCTGATTTCCGGTGCCGGGTTTCCGGATCGGACGATGGATTCAACCCTCATGCCTGGTGATCCAATATCCGCAGCGATCTCCTTAAGGCGGAGTTCAGCGGCACGGACCTGGTTTGTGGGGTCCGGTTCTCCTTCGCGGATGACATGCAGGAAGGTGACTTTTTTGATAAATGTCAGACGTTTCAGGTATTCCCGGGTTTTTTCTGATGGTTTTGAAAAATCAAGGGGGCACAGGACATGAGAGAATACATTTCTGCAGAATTTTTCCAGAGGAGCATCCCCCGACCCTTCAAGCCCTGGGAAATGCATGACAAGAACGTCAGTTCCGGCCCGCTTGACCACTTCCGTTGAGACACTGCCGAGAAGCATTTTCCCAAGAATACTTTTTCCCCGTGCTCCCACAACGATGAGAGAGATTCCCTCGCTGTTCGCGGTCTTGATGATCGCACCCGCAGTGTCTCCGTCGATCCCCTCCACGAGGATGGTTCTGACCGGGACGCCGGTTGTCTGTGTGAGATGGCGTCCTTTTTCCTCCAGCAGGGGCTGCGCGTGCCGGTCCGGTGTAATCAGGACATGGAGGAGGAGAATTTCTTCCATGCCGGGAATCTGCCCGATACATTCCAGAATTCTGTCGGCATATCGTGAGAAATCTGTTCCAACCAGTACCCGCCTGAACATGCTGAACCCTGCCCTCCCGAATTTTCCACGTTTCTTATCGTGCCGTGGCGATTTCATTCTTACGAAACGCTTGCGAAAATGAAAGCTTTTACATCATTGCTATCATTGTAATTTTGCATGTCTGATGCATCCGGGCGGGTTGTTGGGGATCTCCTGCACAATCCTTCCGGGTTCAGTCGAAATGCGTGGGGGGTTGTATGGTGATGTACAAGGTTCTTGTCTGTGATCCGCTCGCGGACGAAGGGCTATCAATACTGAAGGAATCATGCGACGTTGATGTCAGGACCGATCTTTCCGAAGAACAGATTGTGAGCATCATCGGGGAGTACGATGCCGTGATTGTGCGCAGCGGAACACGCATCACGGCCCCGATCATCGAGGCCGGCCGGCAGCTGAAGATCATCGGGAGAGCCGGCGCCGGCGTTGACAATATCGACGTGGAAGCGGCAACACGCCGGGGAATCCCGGTCGTCAATGCCCCGGAAGGAAATACCCTCGCCGCCACCGAGCACACCATCGCAATGATGCTTGCCCTGGCACGGAACATCCCGCAGGCAAATTCCTCCCTCCGGCAGAAGCAGTGGAAACGATCCAAGTTCATCGGGATCGAAGTGAACGAGAAAACCCTCGGAATTGTCGGTCTCGGGAGGATCGGGCGGGAAATCGCAAAACGAGTGAATGCCATGCAGATGCGCTGCATCGCCTACGATCCCTTTATTTCCAAAGAGCGGGCCGGCGAACTGGGCGTTGAGCTGATGACACTCGATGAGGTGATCGCGAACGCAGACGTGATCACGGTCCACACACCGCTCACCAAGGAGACTCACCACCTGATTAATTCGACCAAGATCGCGATGATGAAAGATGGCGTACGGCTCATTAACTGCGCCCGCGGGGGGATCATCGATGAGAAAGCCCTTTACGATGCGATCAAGAGCGGAAAAGTTGCCGGGGCAGCGCTCGACGTATTCGAAGACGAGCCTCCCTTCAAATCCCCTCTCCTCAGTCTGGACCAGGTCATCGTCACCCCGCACCTGGGAGCGAGCACGGTTGAGGCGCAGCAGAATGTGGCGATCACCGTTGCGAAAGAAATTCTTTCTGTTCTCGGGGGAGGGCAGGCAAAGTATGCGGTGAACGCCCCGATGATTCCTCCCGAGCAGCAGGAACGGATCGAACCGTACGCAACCCTTGCCCTCAAAATGGGAAGATTCCTGATCCAGCTGGTCGAAGGACGGCTGGAATCCGTGGAATTTGTCTACGGGGGTGAACTCTCCCAGCTTGCCTCGAATACCCGCTTCATCACCCGTCTCGCCCTCAAGGGCCTGATGGACCCGATTCTCCAGAGCCCGGCGAATATCATCAACGCAGAGTTCATCGCAAAAGAACGGGGCATTTCCGTGCGGGAAACCATCACCGAAGAGTCCCATGGCTTCAAGAACCTGATCACGATCCGGGTAAAGACCGACATAGAGGAAGAGACGATGAGCGGGACGGTCTTTATGAAGGGGCGCAGCAGGATCGTCGAAATTGGCGGGTACACAATGGACATGGTCCCCGAAGGATACGTCATTGTCTCCCGGCACCTGGACAAACCCGGCGTTATCGGCAGGGCATCGACGATTCTCGGAGCGGCGAACATCAACATCGCCGGAATGCAGGTCGGGCGTATCAATCCGGGCGAAAAGGCGATCATGGTACTGAACGTGGATTCCGAAGTCCCTCCGGAAGTCATGGATGAGATCCGTACAAAAGTCGGGATCTTCTCTGCAAAATTCGCAAAATTGTAACGGATCAGCCTCTTTTTTTCACGTACGCCCGGTCAATATTCTTCAGCAGGGTTCCATTCTTTCACGTCAGGAGAATGGTTTTTTCGCTGCTGGTGCATGCTCCCGTGGCAAAGAGAATAATTTTATAGCGCCATATCGCAGTAGTACAGGCTGTTCATTCCAGGGGCTCGTGGTCTAGTTGGTTATGACGTCGCCTTGACATGGCGGAGGTCTCGTGTTCGAATCACGACGGGCCCATTTTCTTCATTTCCTCAGGTTTTTTCGAGTGCAATTTTCTTTTTTTCCAATCCCTGATACCCGTTTTCGATGGGCAAGACCGGAAGCAAAACTATACAAGATTGCGGAAAGGAATCCGATGCAAGGAAAAGCTGGTTCATCGGTTGATCTCGTTCTCTCCTGACGGTAACGGGAAAACACACGAGTAACATCTGCAAAGGGAATGGATCCCCGAAGGCCGGTCGCAGAAACAACCGTGAGGGAACATGGAGTCATCTCATCTCAAAACGGACGTTGTGATCGTCGGTGGAGGGACAACCGGCCTCACCTTGGCAAAATTTTTATCGGAAGAACAGGTCGATTTCATCCTCCTCGAAGCGGACACATCCTTTTTCGAAAAGTCCTGCGGAGAGGGAATAACCCCTGAGATTGGGGGCTGTAAATTCTTTGACCTGTACGAGAGTCAGGTCGGGATAGAACGGATCACGGATTCCATGCGGATCCGTCTGGATTACGGCGATGTCGAATTTGATCTCTCCAACATCATGGTTGATAAGAGAGCAGTCGAGCAGGAACTTGCACGGCAGGCGATCAGCCGGGGCGGAGATGTACGAACGGGGGAACGGGTACGACAGGTTACACGCGTCCGGGATCAGATCCGTATTGAACCGCAGGGCATCGAGGCGAAGGTCGTCGTCGGCGCCGACGGCTACGGTTCGATCGTGCGGAGATTCATGGGCGTGGAGAAACCCCGCCACTTCGGCGTTGCCGCTGCCGGATACTGGGCGGAAGAGTCTCCAGGGAATGCGTGCATCGTGGAATTTAAGAAATCCGTCGCGCAGTACGGATATGCTTGGCTGTTTCCCCGGAAAAATGACTGGAATATCGGTATAGGTTCGGTCCGTGCCCCGTTGTTCCGACAGCAGCTCGCCCGTTTCCAGCAACGGTACCCCGGTGCAACCGGCTGGAGGACAGCCGTCGTCCCTCTTGATCTACCGGTCCAATCATATGGGAAGGATGCGATCCTTGTCGGGGATGCCGCTTCCCAGGTAGTCTCCGTGTTCGCAGACGGAATTCTCCCGGGGATGATCTGCGCGCGTGAGGCGGCCAAGGTACTGATCGGGTTATCGCACCGGAATTTTGCGAACCCGGACCTGTCTGCCTATGAAAAAGGATGGAAGTCGATGATGGGCGACACTTTCCGGAACGGCTATTTCGTGCACCGCCTTATGATGGGCCTTTATTTTTCCGACCACCTGCTCTACGGGTTTATGAAACTCATGAAGAGGGTATACCGCTGACCGGGGAGAAAATGGTTCTCCTCTTTTCCTTCGATCAATCCGGCGGTCATTTTCATGGTCCTTTTCGTTATCAATTGCAGAAATCTGTCGTGTTTTGCACCTCCAAAAGTATTAAACGATCCCAGACCCCCTACAGAGGGATATGCAGCCCGGGGTGTATTGATGCAGGAAATGGTACGGGTTCTTCTGATCGAGGACGATCCGGTCTTCGTACGGTATGTCCAGGAAATGTTCCAGGAACTGCCCCAGAACCATTTTTCCCTGCAGCATGCAGACCGCCTTTCCAAAGGTCTCGATCAGATCAAGGGAAAGACGTTTGATGTGGTCCTCCTCGACCTCATGCTTCCCGACAGCGAACGGCTGGAAACCGTGCGGCGGGTGGTACGGCATGCTCCCCAGGTACCCATCGTGATCCTCACGACGCTCCGTGACGAGCAGACCGGTGTTACTGCGGTGCAGATCGGTGCCCAGGACTTCCTGGTCAAAGCGGAAGTGAACAGCGAGCTTCTTTCCCGAGCGATCCGGTACGCGATGGAGCGGAAACAGATAGAGGAAGCGGTGAAGCAGGCAAACCGGAACCTTAACCTGATGAACAGTATCACCCGCCACGACATCCTCAACCAGCTGACCATCATTCTCGGGTACCTTCCGCTCGCCCGCGAAATGGCGACCGACGGGAAGCAGAAGGACTATCTGGAAAAAATCGAAAAAGCGGCTGATGCCATCCACCACCAGATCGACTTCACCCGGGATTACCAGAGCATCGGTGCTCACACACCCCAGTGGCAGAATATCCGGGAAACGATCCGTAATGCAGTCAGAAACCAGGACCTGGGAAAAGTCTCGCTGCACATCGATCTCAAGGACCGGGAAGTGTATGCCGACCCGATGCTGGAAAAAGTCTTCTACAATCTCCTGGATAATGCACTCCGTCATGGGGAACACGTGACCGCGATCCATGTGAGCTGCCGGGAGGATGGAGATGGCCTGCACCTGGTATGGGAAGATAATGGCATCGGAGTTCCCGCCGAAGAAAAATCCCGAATTTTCCGGCGGGGTGTGGGGAAAAACCAGGGGCTGGGACTCTTCCTGATACGCAGCATCCTGGATATCACCAACATCACGATACAGGAGACAGGAGAGCCGGGAAAGGGTGCCCGGTTTGAGATGCAGGTACCAAGGGGATATTTCCGCATAGGTGCCGGCCAATCAAATTGAGCCAGGAGTGATATTTTCCTATTTCATTTCCAAAATATCTTAAAAATTCATAAGCGAAATAATGGAATTTTTGGCCCCATAGAATTCATGTAATCGAGAAGAGAGAACGTCGACAGAAAGGTCAAAGGTACGACGACGCCTGGCATTTATGCTGTATAGGAAAAAACAAGGAACCGATACTAGGTCACACCTCACCGTCGGATTGTTCCTATTTTAGAAACATTTTGTTCTGAAATAGAAATATTTTGTTTCCGCCTGACA
>JAJRCL010000241.1 GCA_028679035.1 Methanomicrobiales archaeon
ACCAGGTTCAGGGTCCGAAAAAGAATACCGGAGAGATGCGACGTGATCCTTCCCTGCGCATCCATCAGGGGAGTCCCGTCGGGCTGTCGTATGATCGTCAGGAACTGGTAGAGGGCATTGTGGGCGTCGACCGCTGCAATACCCTTAAGGGAGTCCCAGTCAACGCTTTTTTTATAGTCGACCAGCAACTCCCGGATGGCGACACCCATGGCGACCGGGAGGATCGGCTTAGCGGTACATCCGCTTCGCCAGTTCCTGTACCACGCTGTCGATGTGGGATACCGTTGTTTCGTATTTCTTTCCCATCATATCCGAGATCTCTTCCAGGTTGACCCGCATCGTCCTCTCACGGGCAATGACACTGCTGTCGAGATGGGAGATCTTCCGGCCCAGGGAGAGGAAGAGACCTCCGAGGGAGAGCATCATCAGCGTGGCAGAAACCGCGATTGTCATATCCTGCCAGACCCGCCAGACAAGTACAAGCGTGGAGACAACCATTATGATGGTGAGAACAATATCTGTGATTACTTCACGAATCTCCATGATTTTAGATAATGATGATTCACTAATTAATCTACCTATAATGGATGGATTTCCACAGGACGGAATGATTCAATGAAATACCCACGCTGGTTACCTCTTGCCGGAATGCCGGTACTCCTGATTGCCGTGCAGGTGGTTGCACTCCTGCTCTCCCCGACCTTCGCATCAACGGGAACAGTGGCTTTTGAGGATCCTTCGTCGGTCGCAAATCCGTTCATCTTTATCGGCATTCTGCTGGTGTTTACCGCATTTCTCCTCATCCTGATACGACTCGGCGTCAAGAAGATCCTCACCTTTATTATCGGGTTTTCCATTTTCCTCACGTTCCTCTACATTTTCCTGTCGGTAAGCATTGTTTTCTTCGGTGAATCCGACCTTGGCGGGATCCTTGCTATCGGAGCCACGATCCTTGCCACGCTCGTGTTGTACAAATACCCGGAATGGTACGTCGTCGACAGCCTTGGGGTACTGATCGCAGCCGGAGCCGCTTCGATCTTCGGTATTTCCCTGCAGATATTCCCGGTACTGATCCTGCTGGTCCTGCTTGCTGTCTACGATGCGATCTCCGTGTACAAGACGAAACACATGATCACCCTTGCGGAAAACGTCGTCGAGACCCGCGCCCCTATTCTGTTCGTGATCCCGAAAAAACGGTCGTTTTCCTATGTGAACGAGGGGATCTCGTTTGGCGGTGAAGAACGGGGGGCATTCCTCATGGGTATGGGAGACCTGATCATGCCCACGATCCTGGTCGTCTCCTCCCATGCATTTATCACGGCGCCCGGGATTGCCGGCATCTCGATCCCGACACTGGGAGCCATTGCCGGATCGCTTCTGGGGCTGGGGATCCTGATCCTGGTCGTGAGCAAGGGAAAGCCCCAGGCCGGTCTTCCGCCCCTGAACGCCGGCACTATTCTTGGATTTCTGGTTGGATGTGCGCTGGTCGGCGCGTGGGCCTGGATCCCTGCTCTCTGAGCAGGACTTCCAGGATTTCCCCGACACCGGATCCATTTACCGTGGACATTGCGGGGTAATCCGGCACCGTCGCCAGATCTGCCTTGTTCTGCACGACGATGATGGGTGCTTTTACCAGCATGCGCAGTTCCGCAAGAAGGTGCAGCTGCTGTTCCAGCGGGTACCCGCATGTCTCACTCGGATCGAGGATAAACAGGACAACATCTGCCACATGGAGCAGGGCACCGAGCGCCTGGCGCTCGATACGGTTGCGTTCTTCCATGGGACGGTCCAGGAGACCCGGGGTATCCACAAACTGGACTCGCCGGCGCCCTGTCGAACGGTGACCGACAATAATGCCCTTGGTCGTAAACGGGTAGGGAGCAATTTCCGGTTCTGCACCGGAAACCTGCCGGATAAACGAGGACTTCCCCACATTGGGATACCCCGCAATAACGACCGTGAATTCATCACTGATCTCGGGGAGTTGCCGCAGCCGGTTGCGTACCTCGTTTAAAAACAGCAGATCCTTATCGATCTGGTGCACGATGGAGGAAATCCGCGCTACCGCACGCTTTCGCACGATACGTGTTTCTTCCGCGTGCCGTACCAGTCTCGCCTCCCCGGACCCGACCAGGTGCGTATTCCAGGCAGCCCATGCCACTGCTCCCAGTGATTGCTTCACCCGGTCGATACCGAAGAGCGCCTCGACCATCTCACGGTAAAAGGGAGACAGTTCATCAAAAACCGGGAATTTCTGGATGATCGCTACCAGCCGGTCATGCACGGCACTTTTCACCGACCGGACAAATTCTTCATTTGCCCGGTCCTTGTTCGTCTTTTCTTTCATCCGTTTTGCCGCACGGCGAAGACTCCGATCCATGATCTCATCGGCCGTCGGAACCGTCGGGATTTTTTCTAATTCCACGAATTTACCAACTATATTATATATGCGAATTAAGATGATTAATCATTATGGATTTGTCGCTGATCCAGAAAGAAATCCTGATTACCCTCATTACCCTCTATCACCAGCATTCCCACGCCATAAAGGGGGAAGATATTGCCGATATCCTGAAAAGAAATCCCGGGACAGTGCGCAACCAGATGCAGGCCCTGAAAGCGATCGGGCTTGTCGATGGTGTCCCCGGACCCAAGGGAGGATATCATCCCACAGCGATGGCCTACAAGGAACTGAACCTCTCGAACTATGATCAGGAAGCGATGGTCCCCATCAGCCGGAA
>JAJRCL010000053.1 GCA_028679035.1 Methanomicrobiales archaeon
CCTGCAGCGTTATGGGATGGCCCCTGACCGGCAGGATCTCCCGGTACCGCCAGACCGATATCGGCCTTTCCATCCACATCGCACGATCGATGCAGAGGGAAGAGAGGTCGTACTCGACGGCGAGAGGATGCCCGCAGCTCCGGCAGGCATACAGGATCTCTTCCGCCGGATATCTGGCCCTGCAATGGATGCAGACGAGCCGGTACATGCTCACCGGTATGCGTGCATCCCTTATAGATGCGCTGCGAAAGACCGGCGGTCGGCTCCCGGTTACAGGGAACGGTACAGATCTTCGCGCCGGTCCGGGATTGCCGGCAGAGCTTTTCGCGCCCGTTCGATGTGATCCGTGTCTATGACGGCAAACAGCAACGTTTCTTCGTCACCAGCACTCGTGATGACGTTTCCTGCGGGATCCACAATCATGGATCCTCCGCAGTAATGGGCGACTGGTGTGTATCCGGTACAGTTGGCGCCGGCGAGGTAAAACTGATTTTCGAGTGCACGTGCCCGGCAGAACAGGGTCCATGCATCCATCCGCACACATGGCCAGGCAGCGGGGACCAGCACGCAGTGGACACCCCGGCCGGCGTAGAGCCGGAACAATTCGGGAAACCGCAGGTCGTAGCATATGGCGATTCCGCACCGTACACCCAGTATGGAAAATTCCGCAAGGGAATCCCCCGGCGTATAATGAACGTCCTCTTCTTCCGGTGTAAAGAGATGGATTTTTGCATATGTTGCGAGGACTGTGCCATCAGCATCGATAGCGATTGCAGTGTTCCGGGGCCGGGGATCGTATCGCTCGGTAAAGGAACCGAGAATCGCAATCCCGTAATCCTGTGCCAGTGTCCGTAATCCATGCATAATTTCCCCATCCGGTCCTTCGGCAGACTGGACCGCACGGGGAGACCATCCGGTGGGGAATTGCTCGGGAAAACAGCAGAGATGGGCGCCGCCTCTCACTGCACGGCGCAGGCACCGTCCGGCTTTGAGAAGGGTTGCCGGTGCATCGCCCCAGGCGCTGGCGATCTGTGCGATGCCTACGGTGCATCTCATGCTCTGCCAGTCATTTCGATGGATTTTAAAATAATCACCGCTGCTCCCGATACAATGACCAGCACAACGCCGACGAGAATTACCGGAGCATACGGTACAGTCATCTGCAGGATCAGGGCGCCGATAACAATGCCGCCCAGGATGATCGCAAGGCCGATAGCGATGACACTGAATGATGTTCTGTCGAAATCCATAATTAACCTCCTAACAGTGCGGGAAATGCCTCCCGGAGTCCGGTGATGACAAACTGAACCGCTATTGCAATGAGCAGCATGCCCATCAGACGATTTATTGCGCGGTATTCCCGCTGCCCGATACGATTGACGATATGATCTGAGTATTTCAGCATATAATACGTGATCAAAATGGATATGACCGCCGAGATGATCACCACCGCGATTGCTGTGGCATTTATCCCGACCGCCTCGTTCATCAGCACGATACCCGTGGTAATTGCACCCGGCCCCGTGATCATGGGTGTGGCAAGCGGCATAACTGCAATGTCTTCGTCGTCACGCCGTTCGTACCTCTCTGTCGCGGTGAGCTTTGTGCGTGACACCCGTGCATAAACCATCTCCATACCAATGCCAAACAGCAGTATCCCACCGGCGATCCGGAAGGCCTCGAGCGTTATCCCGAACAACTGCAGGATCCAGCCACCGGCGAGGGTAAAAACAAGGAGTATTCCCAGGGCATATCTGCAGGAATCCCTGGCGATAGTGAGCTTCTGCACCCGGTCAAGATTCTCGGTAAGCGAAACGAATACGAGGGTCGTGGAAAGCGGATTAATGATGATGATCATGGATGACAGGGAAAGGAGCGAGAATGCGAGGATATCGACTGCCATGACCGGAATTCCTGAAGGTATCGTTACAGTTTACTGCAATAAATAGGTTGAGAAAATTGGTGCCAGGCCTTCCTTCCCCTTCGGCTCCATGGCACTGCCCGGTAAGGCAAACACAATTTCAGATCGCTTCAGAACCGGCTCGGGACTGCGTGCCGAAAAGAAGGCGGACCGGGTCATTCCCCAGCTCGGAGAGGACCCCGAAAATGTTCCCACCGATAAGAACGATATTAAAAGCCACGTAGATCTGCGTCGATACTCCCTGCATGAAGAGAAACTGGGCCCATAGCAGCCCGGCAAACTCTATCAGGAACAAGAACATCCATGTCCGAAGAGGAGACCTGTCATACATGGTATTGAATTCGCAAAATCAATATTTAAGTTTGATCACAGAGACATTTTTTGATGGTAACCACAGATTCTTGTATTCGAATGTAATTATCGTTTAATTTCTCATTCGGGAATGTAATACATATAAAATCATAGAGAAATATACATATATCGAAATTTTGAATTTCCTAAAATAAATAATGAAAGAAACATTACGTTTTTTCTGCAGATCTGATGCTATTCATCCGTTCCTTATAAAAAATGTTCGACTAAAAGACCTAAATAGCAGAACGGCGCAAAAATTAGGTAATGAATCCCAGTCCGACCTTTGACTTCGAATCGATTTATATTACCGTGCTGCAGCTCGTTGATATTGCAACTTCAGCCCATGAATGCGGAGATACGGTGCTCCTGAACCGGTCGCTCGCGGACCTGAAATCTATCCGGGATAATTATTCACGTCGGCGCCATACCTGCTGAGCGGGGCGGATCTCGGATAACACAGTACAACGGGGATTTATTCTCCAATAGCCCTACCACGAAGCGAATTCATTTTTCTCAGTCTGTGTTGCAGCTCAGGCCATGCCTCAATAATTAGTAGCACCAATTTGAGGATCGGGGAATCATTCGAATTTGAATGGAAAAAAGAGGATTTACAGAGTTTCGTAGAGTGCCCGGTCATCGGCACGGCGATACTCCACAATCTCGCCCGGCCGGAAATGAATCGGGATCTCCCGTACGGCACTCTCCGGCGAATCGGATGCATGGATAACATTTTTCCCCGTTTCCAGTGCAAGATCCCCCCGGATCGTACCGGGATTTGCTTCTGCCGGATTGGTCGCACCGATGACCTTCCGGACAACCGGCACGGCATTCTTCCCTTCCCAGACCATAGGGACGCAGGGGCCGCTCATGATATAACTCTTCAGACCGGGAAAGAACGGTTTCCCGATATGTTCGCGGTACTGGTCCATCACCGCTTTTTCATCCAGACGACCGAGCTTCATCGCCACCAGTTTCAGACCTTTCTTTTCGAGCCGACGGATGACTTCCCCGACGAGACCCCGTTCAACACCGTCCGGTTTGATCATCACAAAGGTGCGATCCATTGCCCGGTCACTCCTTGCCACGGGCCTTTCTGCCGGCACGGGTCCACTCGACCCGGCGCGGTATTCTCCCGAGACGGTAGTTATTCTGGCACTTCGTGGAACAGAAGTAATAAATCGCTCCGTCCTTACGGACGAACATTTTACCAGTCCCCGGTTCGACCCCGTACCCGCAGAAACTGCAAAGGTGTGTATCAGCCATTCTCAATCACCGTTTGGAAAGTTTCTTTGCTTCGCGTTCGGTTTCGAGAAGCATCAGGATATCCCCTTCCCGAATCGGACCGACGGTATTCCGGGTAATGATCCTACCCTTGTTCGGTCCATCAAGGATCCGGCACTTCACCTGCATCGCCTCGCCATGCATACCGGTGCTCCCGATGACTTCAATGACTTCAGCGGGCGTGGCATCGTCAGCCATGTTCTCTTATCCCCGCAGGTCGGAGGCCTTTTTCGTGATCTCCTCAACGAGCTCTTTCGCTTTTCCCGGCTTCACGATCGCAGCTGCGGCCGACCCAACATCAAGTCCGCTTGCAGCACCGATGTCGTTCTGTTTGTTGATGAACAGGTAAGGGACTTTTTTCTCGTCGCACAGCATGGGAAGGTGCATCACAATTTCTTCCGGCTGCACATCCTTTCCGATAAGCACGAGCTGGGCGACCCCGCGCTCAATTGCCTTAGTCGCCTCGTTCGATCCCTTCTTAATTTTTCCAGTGTCCCGTGCGATCTCAAGAGCTTCAAGTGCTTTGTTCTGAAGCTCATCGGGAACGTCAAACTTTTCAGATACCTTCGGCATAACTCACCTCATTCAGGAGTAGCGTGCTCCCTCATCACTCATCAGCGGTGACGACGTAACCATACTATTTCCTCAGGCAACGAGATAAAGGTTTGCGGGTGCTCCGTCGGTTCACGGAGAGAGCAAGGACGGCTGCAGTCGGTAGACCTGAACCCCGGACTGATTATAGATCGCAGAGAGGCCCTGGACCGGAAGAGAGACATGGTACCGTTCCCTTTCCGCCGGCCCGACATACAGGAGTGTCGCATTGTATTTCTGCATGAGCGGTACCGTGCGGGAGGGATTTTCATAGATCTCCCGTATATCCGCGACCCGTTCGCTTACCCGTGCAGTGTTACCCCGCCACATGTATTCATGGAACGGCATGCCAATGACCGCCGGTATCCCCGTGAAGGAGGAGATTCGGGAAAAATAGGTATAATCCCCTCCTTCCGCCTCAATGAGTATTTCCGGAGAACTCAGGTTGCGCAGGAAGGGAAGCGCCGCTGCATCTTCAGGATGCATTGTTTCCACGTAGGCGAGTCCGTCCAGCGTCATTCCGCCGAACCCGTAATCGAGGTGCAGCACCAGCGGTGTGACCAGGAGAATAATTACTGCAATAATCGCGATGACTCGTGTTGGGAGGTGCAGATCACAGTTTCTTTCGGTCCACCATTTCCCGATCATGAGGGAGATGCCGGTCCCCATCAGGATCCATGCCGGCAGGTAGCACTTGAAAACCGTGTTCATGCGGTAGTAGAGCTCCCCCATATTGTCCTTCAGGTACACGATCTCGCAGACGATAATGATGACAAGTCCGACAGCGACAAGAAGGTACGAGGGACGTTGCTCGCGTTTGTTGATGAGGTATATCAGCGGCACGACTGCGAAGGCCGCTGCGACGTACCCGGTAAGGACAAATGGGAAGGCCAGGATGATGAGAATCGGACGTGCAATGATATCCCGGCCCAGCATGAGATACAGGACGGCAAGGAAGAGACCGTGCACCAGAAGAAATTCCAGGGGTGCAGACGGGCTCGTCACCAGCATAACACCCCCGACGCCGGCACTCTGCAGCATCAGGTAATACGGCAGATAAAGCAGGACCGAAAGAACGGGAATACCGACGAAAAAGAGGGCCGCGTTCCCGATCCATCGGGAGTTATTTTTACGTTCCCGCCATGCAAGAACCGCTCCAACGACAAGCAGGATCGGCGCATAGATCAGGACATCCCAGGTGTTCATCGGAGGCATGGAACCAAGGGCCAGTGCGATGAGAACGGCAAGGACGAGGCGGCTGTACTTTGTCATTTTCCCCCAGGAGACCAGGGCTAACACAAGAAGAAGGATAAGAAAGACCTGCACGAACAAACCCATGACATGCGGGTGCAAATCCCCCCAGAGAAATGAGAAGAGTGGGAACTCGTTGATTGTATTGGCGATGGTACGGGTGCTGTCCCAAAGGACACTTCCCAGCGCTTCTCCCTGCAGGACATGCAGGATAAATGATGGATTGGCGAGGATGAACGGGAGCAGGGGAATCCAGGGTACACGGGGCACTATCAGCCTGCCGATGGCATAGAGACTGACGGCACACATCCCGAGAATCATCGGGAGCCCGAGGTTAAAGGCGATAGATGAGGGTGTCCCGGTAAGGAGCCCGACAGTCGCAACCATCCAGTAGCCCAGGTAATAATAGACCGAGAGAGTCCCTCCAGCGTACCAGGGATCGAGGGGGGATATCCCAGGTGAACGCATCATCGACGCGAGGAACGCGTGATCCATAAATTTTTCCGCGTAGGAAATGGTCGGGTTCATCCAGCGCACCATGAGCAGAACTGCAAATCCTGCGAGAAATACCATATCCCAGATGGTCCATTCCTTCAGATCTGTTGTTTTGTACCATCCCCGGATACCTCCCAGGAGCAGGAGGAGGGCAAAAGGTACCAGTGCGATAAACACCGAAATTCCCAGGAGTGCTGCATACCATGAACATACCGTCAGCACGAGCAGAGACGCCGGGTAGGCAACCGCCGGAGCCAGGCTGCCAAATGTTTTCTGCAGGTGCGGGACAATGGCGAGCTGTATCCCCTTGAGGAGGACGAGCCAGGCGATGACGGAGATAAGCTGCAGTTCAATCCCGAACAGTGTCTCTTCCTCCGAGGTTCTTTGCCACCGCCTGTTTCACCAGGGGAAGTACCCAGTTGCCGAAATAGA
>JAJRCL010000054.1 GCA_028679035.1 Methanomicrobiales archaeon
AGGTGCTGGCGGATCCCTTCGGTGACCGCAATGAATGTGTCGGCATGGGTCAGAAAATACCGCTCCATCCTATGGGCGATCGTCCAGTTCATCCGCATCCGCAGGCTGCCAAGTCGTTTCCCTCCCCGCATGCGGTCCCCGCGAAGGGCATATTCATCGTCCAGGATGCCGTTCACCTCGACGACCAGGCGGGTATTTTTATGAAGGCGCAATATCTTGGATCCGAAATACCCGAAGCTGGATCCCCGGGTATATAGCACATCGCAGTCCAGGAAAACGGCGTTCCCCAGCAGGAACACAAAGAAATGCAGGTAGGTGAGGAAAATGTTACCTCCTGCAAGACGGATGCAGCGCAATCCCCTGCGTGGGGCGAATGGCACGTCCCCGCGGCACAGCACGATTAGGGTCTCAATTTTCCCCGCGAGGTTATCCAGGAATTCGAATTTGTGGATCTCGCTCCCGTTTGCCGTATGGGGCGGGTTGACAATATCAAGACAGAGAAATGTCAGACCGCGCTGCTGTTTCCGGTCCATGAATAGGTAATATGCCCATCCAGAACGGAAAAAATCTTCTGCAGAGAGTACAGATTGTGGGGATGAAGAGACGGCGAGAACAGATGGGTGTACCATTGCATCGCTGTTTCAGGAGAAGCATGTGCAATCCCGTGAATGCATACACCTGGATCCTGCCTTATGGGATCTTTTTACCTGCACCGAGGAATATACCTCCCCGTGGCGGGACCGGCATGGGCGTTTCCCGTATTATCTGAGCAGGAATCGTTCGATTTTTTCCCCTCTCGTCTCCCGGTACCTCGTAGAGAAGGGTATGCACCCTGTATACCCGGAAGGACGACCTTTTGCTCTCTGCCTATCCCATGACATCGATTTCATCGCCTATCCGATGCGCAATCTTGCTGCTTCGGCGGCGCTCTCGCTCGCCCGGGGAAAACCCGGGAAAGCATGGGGAACGATGCGTGCGGGCATGAACCGAAAACAAGGCCCTTTACGCAATTTCCGCCAGATAATGGCCCTGGAAAAAAAGTACGGGGCTGTTTCAAGTTTCTACTTCCTCGCAGCAGAAAACGGGGAACCGGATTTCAGTTATGCGCTCGATCAGGTCGCACCGGATCTTCAGGGAATCGCAGAAAGCGGGTGGGAAGTGGGGCTCCACGCGAGCCGCCTGGCACACAAGGATCCGATCCAGCTTGCCCGGGAAATCCAGCGGTTGCAGCGTATTACCGGGTCCCCCGTGCTCGGCTGCCGGATGCATTACCTCGCGTTCAGCGTCCCGGAGACCTGGGATACGCTGGCAAAGGCAGGGATCCGGTATGATGCCTCGCTCGGGTATAACGATTGTGCGGGGTTCCGCAACGGGACATGCCACCCTTTCCGTCCTTTTGATGTACGACAGAACCGTGAAATGGCTATTATTGAAATCCCGCTGCATATCATGGACAAAACCCTTTTCCATGACTATATGGATCTTTCCATTGATACCGCCTGGGATCTCACCCGCCACCTTATTGATGAAACTGCACGCTGCCATGGTGTCGCATCCGTGCTCTGGCATAATACCTCCATGGAAGGGGAATATGGGGAATTCTACGAAAAGATCCTGCGGTATGGAAAAGAAAAAAATGCCTGGATGACCAGCGGACGGGAGGTCTGGCAGTGGTACTGCCACCAGCAGGATGTATCGCCGGGCAGCCTCCCCTGATGTCCCACGCGTAATTCGGATTTTTCTTTAAATGGATCAGCTGCCTGCAGGTGCCGGGTGTGTGATCCGGAACACCCGCATCTCCCCCTCATCCATTGTTGCAGGATACCCGCCCCGGCGGATCTCGGTGAGAGAACGCGACAGCCAGTTACCCAGTTCACCCACCCCGCGTTTGTCCGGATCGATGAGGGAAAGGTCGGTATATCCGTTTGCCTGCGCTGCCGGCATAAGGAGATGCTTTGCCGCCCAGCAGTCAAGCGCGACCGGATCCTGCCCGGCAACGATGGTATTCAGCCGGGTCGCCCGGTCGTAAGAAGTGACCGGGCCCTCGCCGGGATGTGCGTTCACCCAGATGGCATCAATAATGGATAATGCCGGAAACCGGGTTTCCACCATTTCTGTCCCCATCCCCCCATACCGCACCGCAAAGTGCGACCTTCTCCCGAGATCTCCGGTGAGTTTGTCCGAAGTGAGTCCCATGTAGTTCTTCACGGCGGCTGAGACCCCGTAGCCGGCATGGGCCTTCAGTACCGGCATATTGATGATCTTGAGATGGACGGTGTCATAGCTCGCCGTTGCGGGGTCCCAGATTCCGTCCCGGATGCTGATGCGGGTCCCGTACTTCGTCTGGAATTTTGGATAGGAGACAAAGAGTCCGCTTCTCTCTTTCTGGACAGGGTCGACGACGAATCCGTCGCGCGGATCCCCGGCTGCATATTCTTCGACCCGGATAGTCGTAATCGGATCCCAGAGAAACGTCGAAACACGTGCAGATCCTGCGAACCCGTCCGCGACAACCTGCAGGGACTGGGTTGTGTCCTCTGCATTATTTTTCCGGTAGGAAAGACTTCCGCCTTCATGTTCAGGCCCGTACTGTCCCTGTCCGTTGTCCGCGATCACAATCTCACCGGTGAACCCTTCCGGGTGCTCGACGATGGCCCTGATGAGCCCCCTGACCAGATCGGTGTTTGTCCCTCCCCTCTCGTCCCACTGGCAGTTTACTTTGATGATCACCACATCGTCTCTGCTGATGACCCCCTGCCTTCCCTCCGTCACCGAACGGGAAGAATTATAGAACGTGACATTTCCATGCGCGTCCATGAGATTGATCAGGCTTTCAATGCCTCCGTCATTGCCATTCGTTCCTTCGACGACAAAGAT
>JAJRCL010000055.1 GCA_028679035.1 Methanomicrobiales archaeon
AAATGGTCGCTGTCGAGGAGGATGCGCCAGACTTCAGTCCCGCCAATCAACCGCTTTGCACGCTTGACGGCCATGAACGCAGTATGCTGCAGCATGGTGCGCAGGCAAATAAGGGGGATCGTCGCAGGACTCGCCGCTGCAGAATTCGGTGTCGTGGGCAACGGCAAACCGCTTGCGGCACGGGCATAGGTCGACGGTGTGATGCCTTCAACGCCCCTCTGAGTGCAGGCATCCGGAATCGATCGCAGGAATTCGAGAATCCCGCTCTCCCTGCGGTGCACCTTCCCGAATAGGGCAAGATCGAGGAGGAGGTGCACGGTGCCCCCCCCGCTTGCGGCCAGCCACCCTGCGAATTTTCCGGCGGTCAGGGGGTGCTGGTCCCAATCGCGGCGGCCGAAACGCAGCGCGATATCCTCCGCGAGACGGCAGTGGCGAGGAAGAA
Organism: Methanomicrobiales archaeon; assembly: GCA_028679035.1. Lineage (GTDB taxonomy): Archaea > Halobacteriota > Methanomicrobia > Methanomicrobiales > JACTUA01 > JAJRCL01. The sequence continues at coordinate 443 of JAJRCL010000055.1, forward strand.
TCTCCAGGTTCTTCCATGAAACATTGTGGTACCGCGATGCCGCGATGAGCAGATCCGCGGTATCGGGAAGTGATACTGCCGCAAGCCCGGCCTGCTCCGTGGCGTGCAGGGTGACATCTGGGGGAGTGCAGCCGGTGACGTCCGCCATGACGTGGCAGTCGACATGGAAGAGATCGTGCATGAGCTGAAGGTGCCGATGGATATCTTCGGCATATTCCCGCGGGTCTTCGAAGAGGGCAGCAATACTGTGATGGTAGGGTGTGGCGAGGACTTCTGCCCGCGGGTGTGCCGCCACCTGGGAAAAAACCTCGAGGGCATCCGGCCGCCATCGCTCGAGCTGCTCCGTAAAGATGCCCGAAAGACCGATTGCGAGGGAGTACCCTCCATCGAGCCATTCGAGGAGAATTGTCGCTGCCGGAAGGTAGCAATCACCAACAGCACGGGAGAAGCGTTCGTGCTGGGTTGGCGAAATGCAGGTATCAACAGTCACTGAATCCAACTGCGATACTGGAGTGAGAGCATCCCGAAGACGGTACGATTCGTGTCCGATGAACCCGATACAGAGGCGGACACCGGTACTCTCCCCTTCCATGATATGTGTAAGGTCAACGCAGAAATATAGGTTTTACTCCGCGACGAATACAGATGGCGGAAGAAAGGGCATGGTGGTTATATCTGCGGAATATGTTTCACTCACTTGTCTCTGGCATGTATCTTAAAAAAGCTAGAAGAAAAAAGAGTTAGGTCCACCGCGTGCAAAACGGTACTTTGTCGCATTCGGTGCGATGGACGTTGCACTTGTCCTTCTTTCCTTTCTTCGATACCTTTTCATTACATGCATCGCATTTCATAAACCTAACATATGCGGAGCGAAATTGGATAAACTTTCTTCTTTTGCCTATCGAGCAGGTGCACGGTGATGGATTGGTGTGTAAGTAGTTAATTTTAAGATGCCTCGGCAACGAATTTCCGAGTACTTCGACGATTATCATCGATTATCCTCGATGCTCCATAGAAACCTGTTGGCCGATAGGTCGATACTAGGGTGATTGCTGAATCGTCACGGTTGCGCCGCCGACTGTGAGCAGGTCTACGGTCTTTCCCGCGACACTGAATGCAATCTTCGGTGTGAAAGCATCTCCGGGGAGCCCGGTTTCTTCTCCGTCGATGCGGATGGTTGCCGGGGGATTGAGCAGGGCTTCGGGGGGAAGGCTGCGCACGGCCTCCATAAACGCACCTGCCTTCTTGCGGAAGGTTTTCCCCACCACTGCCTTGTTGAAGACAATATCGGCAACCGTCCGTTCCAGTGCCGGCTCGCCGCCACGGAATTCTACCGCCGCATTGAGTGCCCGTGCGGTATCACCGGCATCGTCACCGATCGGGGAATTGTAGATCGTAATGAGTCCGAGAGGGGCGTTCAGCGCCATTCCGCGATCATGCTTGAACCGGCGTACCTCTGCGATGATACGTGCCATCATCTCCCCTTGTTCGCGTGCGGCATGATCATCGAAGGAGAAGTCCGGCCATGCCTGTGCATGCACACCTTCCGGGCGAAGGAAATGGTAGCACTCCTCGGAGAAATGCGGAATGAAGGGGGCGAGCAGCCGGTATACCGTCTCGAGCGTGATCTCGAGGGCACGGCAGGCACTATCCCGTGCCGGTCCCTGCATGTATAAACGCCCTTTCGCGATCTCGATATAATCGTCGGCAAGGACGCTCCATGCAAATTCCCGTACTGCCTTGAGCGCGATATCGAACTGGTAGGATTCCATTGCCATCGATACCGCCTCAACGGTGTCGGACAGCCGGGTCAGGAGCCAGCGGTCAGCGAGTGCAGTGACCGGCGCAGTTCGGTCATACGTGTCTGCAGAAAGGCGCTGGAACGCAAAACGGCTGATGTTCCAGAGTTTCGTCTGGAACCGCGAAGCAGCGACGACATCGGTCCAGGAAAACATAATGTCCGATCCCGTGGCAGCCCCGACCGCTCCCCACTGGCGCAGGGCATCGGCGCCATACTTATCGACGATCTCCTCCGGCGCGATGATGTTCCCGCGGCTTTTGGACATCTTGAAGCCGTCTTCTCCGAGCACCATGCCGTTCACAAGGATAGCGTCCCAGGGACGGGATCCGGTAAGCGCTACACTGCGGAGGATCGAGTAGAACGCCCACGTGCGGATGATATCGTGTCCCTGCGGACGCAGCTGTGCCGGGAAATGGGGAGGGTTTCCGGCACCGGTCCACCCGGTGACGTTCAGGACCGAGATCGAGGAATCCATCCAGGTATCCAGGACGTCCTCCTCTCCGGTGAATTTGCTTCCTCCGCACTTCGGGCAGGGTTCGGGCGGGCAATCCCGGGTCGGGTCGATGGGCAGGTCTTCTTCCCGGGGAAGGATCATTTCCCCGCAGTCGCAGCAGAACCAGACGGGGATCGGGGATGCAAAGATTCGCTGCCGGGAGATGCACCAGTCCCATTCCATTGAAGCAACCCAGTTCTCCATCCGGGTCAGCATATGGGGCGGGTTCCAGCAGACGTCATGCGCCGCGTCCAGGATTTCCTTGGATTTGATACGCACGAACCACTGCCGCTCAGAGAGGATCTCGATCGGAGTCTTGCATCGCCAGCATACTCCGACCCGCTGTTCGGCCGGCTCCTGTTTGCTGAGGATCCCTTCTTCCCGCATGTCGGAGAGTATCTGATCCCGGCACTCCTTCACCGTCAGTCCGCGGTATTTTCCGGCAACCCCGGTCATCTGTCCCTTGCGGTCGATCCCTTTGCGCAGCTCAAGACCGTACTGCTTCCACCAGTGGACATCCTGCTTGTCACCGAAGGTGCAGATCATCACCGCGCCGGTACCAAAGGCAGGATCGACCGCTTCGTCCAGCAGGACCGGAACCCGGTGACCGAAGAAGGGGACACAGAGTGTTTTCCCCTTCAGGTGATGGTACCGTTCGTCCGCGGGATGCACCGCTACTGCCCCGCAGGCGGCGAGGAGCTCGGGACGGGTGGTTGCGATCCGGACGCCGTCAAAGTCAAAATAGGAAAGCACCGTTTTCCGGGATTCGTAGACGACTTCCGCAAATGCGATCGCTGTCTCGCACCGCGTGCAGAAGTTGACCGGGTGCTCGGTCTGGTAGATATAGCCATCCCGGAGCATGCGGAGAAACGATAACTGCGTCTTTCCGTAATATTCGGGATGCATCGTGACGTATTCATGGCTCCAGTCGATGGAAAATCCCAGCCTGCGCAGCGTCCGGCGCATCTTTTCGATGTTACCGGTTGTTAACTCCCGGCACATACGGCGGAATTCTTCCCGGGGTACGTCATTTTTGGTGATACCGAATGTCTCCTCCACCTTCACTTCCGTGGGGAGACCGTGGCAGTCCCAGCCCTGGGGAAACATCACGTTATTGCCCTGCATCCTCCGGTAGCGTGCGATAAAATCGATGTAACACCAGTTCAGGGCGTTTCCGATATGGAAATTGCCGGTGGGATACGGTGGAGGGGTGTCGATGACGAACTGGGGTTTTTCAGATACAGGATCGAAGTAGTTGGTGGAATCCTTCCAGATCTGCTGCCACCGTGTTTCAACTTCCGCATAATCGTAATGCTTCGGGATCTCTCCCGTCATTCCGGCATGCCCGATTCCTGCATCCTTCTGTTTTTCGTGCATTGTCCCCATCACTTCGGTGTTTTCTTCTGCTATTCCCAATGTAGGTGAGCGGGAATACCATATATATTCACGTCTTTCAGAACGGAATGCACCCAGTATACTGCCCCGATCTCTTCGAAAAACGCGCCGGAGGGTCAGATCGGAGAATAGGCCGGAAAAGTGTGGATGCTCTTGCCCGAACGGAGAAGTACCGGGACAAGGGGAAAATTCTTTCTCGGCGACCACAGATAGCTACTGAATGGCCGGGCAGCTGGGGATATGGCTCGCGACTATTCTTGCCCTTCTCTGCATAGTAACCGCTCCCTTCATCCAGCCTCCCTGGGTGCTTACCCTACTTGTGGTTCTCTTTTCCGCACTCCTCTACCTTATCCAGGGGACAAAGTACGTTTCCATATCCCTTATCCTGCTTGCCCTTCTCTACGGAGCGGGATTACTTCCGCTCTTCATTTTTACGGCGACCATTGCAATCGTCGTTGTCGGGGAAGTGGCATTCCGCCTTGCCCCAAAGGGTGTTGATCCGTTTTTCGCATTCATCACTGCCTCTGCCGGCAGTCTCTTGTTCATCTGGGCCTATATGCGGACCATCACGCCGCTGATCGCGCTCATGGGAGTGCTGGTCGCGGTTTTACTCAAATCGGCGCTGAAGGACCGGGAGGATGCCCTGATGATCGAGGGTCTTGCGGTTGCGATGACGATGTGGATCTTCTGGGAGATCAATTTCCCGGTCGGGTATGCGCTCCTTCTCTCGGCGATCCTTATCGCCTCCACGTTCGGGTTTTTTTCCTACCATATGAAGGTCGCAGACCGCAGCGGCCTCTTTTCCGGTGCTCTCGTCGGTGTCATCCTGATCGTGTTTACCCGGGATGTCCGCTGGTTCCTGATCATGCTTGCCTTTTTCATCCTCGGTTCGGCAGCGACACGCTACCGCTACGACTACAAGCTTACCCACGGGATTGCGCAGTCCCATGGGGGCGTGCGGGGGTACTATAACGTTTTTGCGAATGGGCTTGTCGCGATTGCTGCCGCGGTCCTGTTCGGGCTGGAAGGGGAGTCCATGTGGATCGCCCTGTTCCTCGGATCCGTTGCGACTGCAGCTGCCGATACGGTTGCCGGCGAGATCGGCATGACCGCGAATGATCCGTACCTGATCACCACTTTTAAGCCGGTAAAAGCCGGAACCAATGGTGGCGTCACCATCCTCGGCGAAGCTGCAGGTTTTCTCGCCTCAGCAGCGGTGGTGCTCATCGCATATCTTCTCCGGGTCATCACCTCACCGGGCATGATAGTTGCCTGCACTCTCGCCGGTTTTGTGGGAACGCAAATCGACAGTGTCATCGGTGCAACCCTGGAAAACCGGAAACTCATCGGGAATGCCGGTACCAACCTCATCGCAACGCTCCTCGGAGGCCTCACTGCCATGGGGCTTGCCTATATCCTTGTCTGAATCCGCCGCACAATCGAGGATCAGATACCAATACTCTACTTTCGGAAAACAGCATACTATCTGGGACGGCGAGAAAAAAGGAGATTGCTGGGATTCCCTTAATACCGGTACCAGCGCCCTTTCTCGTCCATTTCGCCGACTGTTGCCGGTTTCCCGGGTGCACTGTTTCGGAAGAAACAATATTTATACACGACGAGAAGCGTGCCGGCCGGGATCAGAACAATAATGGTGGTTATGGCATACGCCCAGACCCCTTCCGGCCCCAGTGCAGTGATAATCTCTGACGGCTGCACGGCAGTAACATTCCCCGAGGCGAATGCCTCCATCAGATCCGGGCGCCGGGAAAATAACACAATTTCGGTTACAAGGCCGATGATGGTGACGGCCGGTACGGCAATACACAGGGTCGTAATGTAAAAAAGAAGGACCTTGAAAAACCGTCCATAAACAAACTCGATGCCCCTGCGGATCGATTCGAATACGCCGGTCTCTTCAACGACCGCAACAACGTCGGTGAAATACGTGAGAAAGAGGAAAGGGACACCGATACCGAGGAGCATGGAAAGAATACTGTTCCCATCATTGCCGATACCAAGCAGACCCAGCGGGATTGAGAGAAGGATCAACGTAAGAAACGCGGCAAAAATCAGGACGATGAGGGGAAGGAGAATGCGGAAATAGTTCTTCACGCCTTCCTGAAAGAACCCGCGAAGGGATCGGTCTTCTGCACGGGCTACCCCGTATGCTCCTCCAATGACGAAGGGGAGCGCAAGAGCGCCGAGAAAAACGAGACGCTCCGCAAGGAAACTGCCAAGGTAGAGCTGGATCACGAGCCCGGAAGAAAACATGATGCCCAGTACTCCACCCGTGACCAGCAGTACGGGCTTAGCGGCGATCGTGCGGAGTGCCTCGCGAAATGGCCCCTCCATGGTTACCGGATCCGTGGCATCGCAACAATCTCACGGACCTGGAGGTCAAAGAATGCTGCGGTATGGGCCGGGCGGATAACACAGACGGTATCGGCACCGCTCATCGTACCTCCCACTGCAACAACTTCCCGGTCGATTCCGATCGCACCCTGGTCCGCAGCGATCAGGCAGCATTCCACCGCGACCTTGAGGCCGACGGCGACGATGCGCCGCAACGCCTCAGCGATTGCTTCGGTACGGGATCCTCCTCCAACCTTTGGAGAGCGGGAAAGAGCCCGTTCGAGTCCGGACAAGGCATGCGTCCCGGTGACGACCAGTGCCCCTGCTTCCCGCAGTTCTTTTGCCGCTGCTTTGGAAAATTCCCATTCACCGGGTTTCGCAAAGCCGACGACGTGCGTTACAACGACAAGGCGTATTCCTGTCCCTCTCGCCGCGGTAAGGAATTTCTGCGCCGTGTCGCCGGAAGTACTCGCAACAACGATCGTAGGCAATTCCAGCTCCATCGCCCGCTCCACTGCGATCCGGGCCGCGTCATCCGTATTGGAGGGCCCGGGTTCGTTAAAATAGTAAATCGACTTTCTCTCGAAACTCATGATAACACTTTTATAAACTGTCATTTAAATCCTTCTCACATCAATTCCGCAGCATTCGGGGGTTATCCTTTGGGGGAGCCTCATTCTGCGGGGAGGGCCTCATGATCACGCTTGCGCTTGCAGGAAAGCCAAATTGCGGAAAATCGACATTTTTTAAGGCGGCAACGCTCGCCGAGGTGGCGATAGCGAACTATCCGTTTACGACAATCGATGCAAATCACGGCGTCGCCTACGTGCGCAGTGTTTGCCCGTGTACCACGCTCGGCCTGACCTGTGGGAACTGCCAGGACGGCGTCCGCCTCATACCGATAGGGCTCGTGGATGTGGCAGGGCTGGTACCGGACGCCCACAAAGGGAGAGGACTCGGGAACCAGTTCCTCGACCACCTGCGGGAAGCACAGGCGATCCTGCACATCGTCGATGCGAGCGGCAGTACGGACACGGAAGGAAATCCGATTACACCAGGTACGCACGATCCTCGTGAGGACATGGTGTTTCTCGAGTACGAGATGACGATGTGGGTCTACGGCATTCTTGAGAAACACTGGCAAAAGGTCCAGCGGATGGCGCAGGCGAAAAATTTCTCAACGGAAGCGGCGATCGCTGAAATATTTGCAGGTCTGGGAATTGTCCAGGAGCACCTGCTGCTGGCAACGCAGGGTATGAAAACCGAGTTGCACCGTGCTTCGCAGGAGGAGCTGATCGCGTTCTGCGGGAGGCTCCTGCAGGTGGCAAAACCCATGATTATCGTGGGAAATAAGGCAGACCAGGCCCCTCCGGATATGGTTGCACACCTCCGGGAGAAGCAGGTCATTTTCGCGTCAGCGGCAGCAGAACTTGCACTGCGGAAAGCGGCGACCGGAGGCATCATCAGGTATATTCCCGGCGATCCGCAGTTCACCATCCTGCATGAAGAGACGCTCTCACCGGCGCAGCGTGCCGGACTTGCCCAGATCCGTGCACTGATGGAACGGATCAATGGGACCGGCGTCCAGCAGGCGCTGAATGCAGCCGTATTTTCCCTCATGGACATGATCGTGGTGTACCCGGTGGAAGACGAAAGCAAGTTTACCGATTCCCAGGGACGGATCCTTCCCGATGCGTTCCTTATGAAACGGGGATCCACGCCACGGGACCTTGCCTACCGGGTGCACACCGACATCGGCAAGGGGTTTCTCTATGCAGTCGATGCACGCTCCCGGATGCGGGTAAAGGATACCCACGTCCTGAAGGACGGCGATATCATCAAGATCGTGAGTACGCGGAAATAATCGGGATTTTACCCAACGGGCTGGAATCCAGCCGTTATTTTTCGAGAAAGTATTTATAATAACAAAAAAAGAAAGCTGGTTTACCATGCCCGGCGAGATTTACCAGGCCCAGGTGATCCGTAACTTCTTCGAAACGATCACCGGGGCAGACCGGAATCTCACACGCATCACCATGTGCGTGATGAGCCTGGCAAAACTGCGGATGGAGTCGCCGGAAAAAATGCAGTTCCTCATGGAGCAGATGCGCCGCAGCAGGGACAAACGGGAACTCTCCGTGGATATTCTTGATTACGTCTGCGACGTTGCTATCATCCTGGATATCCCCAGCGTCCAGACCGCCTTCGGGGTGCGTACCATCCAGGAAGCAGCCGAGGACTTCAAGGGAGTCAGCGTCGACTCGCTGTAAATCCAATAAAAAATTCTCTCTCCCTATCAAAGGATACCATTTTTCCAGGAAGGGTGCGTTGATTTATGAGACACGAGCGTGTCCCCTCGCTTCGTCATTGCGATTCTATCATGGAAAAAATAAAAAAATGAACCTATTTTAGGATTTTTTCCTTGTACGGCCCGAGCATCAGCAGGAGGAAATTGCGCTGCTCATCGAGCGCCTGCGTATCCCGCGTCGAAGTAGCAAGTGCCGCGACATACATCAGGAGGATGGCATTCGTGAGCTGCAGGTGGG
>JAJRCL010000007.1 GCA_028679035.1 Methanomicrobiales archaeon
CGGCAATCACATTTGAACAAAGCGATCTGCGGGAAAATGACCAGAAAAACCATATTAACGGTTTCCGCCGAATAATAGGTATGGACGCGTCGCGGGAGATCGAACTGGAAGGCCATATTATTGATTCGGGAATCATGACCCGGGTCTTCGATACGATCATGGATATGGGGGGCAGTTTTGAAATCCTTGAATTCGACGTGGGAAAACAGAAAACCGACCCCAGCTACGCGAGGCTCCGGATCACCACGGCGGATGACGTGCTGCTCAATTCGATCCTCTCGGAACTCCACCGTCACGGCGCACGCCCCCTGGAAGTGGAAGACGTCGTCCTGGAAGCGGCGGAAGGCGATCGCATCGTCCCGAGAAATTTCTATTCGACCACGAATCATCCGACGTATGTCAAATTGCGTGGTGCCTGGATTCCGGTCGAAGATATAAAAATGGACAGCATCATTGTTGTTGACATGACCCATAAGACGGCCACCTGCAAAACCCTCTCCAAGCTGGTAACAGGAGACATGGTCGTCGTCGGTGAACAGGGAGTACGGGTGATTCCCCCCGAACGGCCGCGGGAACAGACGACCTTTGAGTTCATGCACGGGACCGTTTCACCGGAACGCCCCAGCGAGACCATCATTGCGCAGGTCGCCCGGGAAATCCTGGAGGTAAAAAAACGGGGCGGTAAGATCATTATCGTCGGAGGCCCGGCCATCGTCCATACCGGGGCCTCTCCTGCCCTCGCAGAGATCATCCGCAAGGGGTACATCGACGTCCTCTTTGCCGGTAACGCACTCGCGGTCCATGACATCGAGTACAACCTCCTTGGCACGTCGCTCGGGATGGATCTCTCCACCGGTAAACCGGTCAGCCGGGGGCACAAGCACCACCTCTACGCGATAAGCGAGGTAATGAAAGCCGGATCGATAAAAAATGCCGTGGAAAGCGGTCTCATTACTGCCGGGGTCATGTACGAGTGTGTGAAGAATAACGTCCCGTTCGTCCTCGCAGGATCTATCCGTGATGATGGTCCCCTGCCGGACGTCATCACCGATGTCATCGTTGCGCAGGACCGCATGCGGGAGCACCTGCATGGCGTTGACATGGTGCTCATGATATCGACCCTGCTGCATTCCATCGCCGTGGGAAACTGTCTCCCTTCGACCGTTAAAACCATCTGCGTGGACATTAACCCGACCGCGGTCACAAAGTTGATGGACCGCGGAACGATGCAGGTAATCGGCGTCGTTTCAGATGCAGGGACGTTCCTTCCGCTGCTCGCCGAACAGCTCGAGGTCCAGAGCTGCCCGATACGGTGAAATCGACAAATTTTTTCGTATCCGGCTTCTGTATAGAAATCCTCAAGGGGGTAGGGTAACAGGGGAGGGAGAGAGTGAAACGAACTTGAGAAAATTCGTTGCATTTTCGAGGGAAGCCCCCTCCCCTTCCGGACCCCTCCCCTGCTCGTGAGGATACTCGCCTCCAGAACAGAGTATTGAGGGGACCGAGAGTATTATCGGACAATGGGCACCCTCAGATTATAGCTATCTTCCGTTACCGCGTGAGCGGCATGCAGTAGGGCCGTTCTTCGCGCAGGACGTATTCCCATTCCTTCCTGCAGGCACATCCGCGTTCTTCGAGATCCTTCAGGAGAGCAGTGTCGCCCGTGAGAGAATAGGTACGGATTCCGTCGACAATTTCCTTGTCGCAATCGCCGCAGTTGTGGGGTCCTCTCGCGTGCCCCCCTCCCACCGGGTCGCATACGACGTGTACCGGGGATTGCCGCAGTGTCCGGATCACACTCCAGAGATATGGAGGGCGGTAGGCACCTTTCTTCCAGCATGCCTCAAGCACGGTCCCGGATTGTACGTTGCAGGGATTGAGCGAAATGATCTCAGAGAAGGAAGCGGCAACGTTGATCGATCGGACGACGTCGTCAATCGATTCCTGTTCAGTGAGAAAGAGGGGCTTTTGTAAGAGATAGGTCTTGACATCTGCGCCCGCCCGGTGCGCCTCGGCCGCAGCGCAGCGGTAGTCTTCGGTCGTGAAGCCTTTGTCAATGGATTTTTCCCGCACCGCATCATCTGCCGTCTCGAGGCCCATCGCTACCGCAAGCGGCCGGGCATAGGTGCCATCATCCAGTTGTCCCCGGAATTCGGCGACTTCTTTCTCATGAACGAATTCCGGTCGGGACTCCACAACAACGATCTTCCCCCGGAACAGGGTGGCAATCCGCTCCCTCGCCCCGAGAGGCACTTCGGCAGGGTCAAAAACGCTCCCCGAACTGTAGATTTTGATGAGCGGAAATGTGCGCAGATCGAACTGGTCCTGCACCCACCGCAGCTGGGCAATGATCCGCTGTTCCAGATCGGTTTCCGAAAGGCCTGCATACCGCACCGACCGGTACCCGCACATGCGGCACCGCCCCCACCGGCACCCGCCGCTGCGCAGGATGATGGTGAGGGATGGCATTGCCTCATTACGGTGCCGGTCCATACCGGCCCATGACGCAACAGGCTTTTCTCCTGCTGCAGTGACCTGTTCCCCCATCCACTGTATTCTTTTTCGCCGGAGAAGATGAGGGTGTCCCCCGGTAGCATAATCACTGCGCCTTCCGGCAGGGTACAACGCCTGCCCGTCGCATTCCTGCAGCAGTAACCGCAGCCGGAAGGCGATTCATCATATTTATAGTGCAGTATTCCCACTCCTGAGTATTATGAAGTGGTTGAGCATAGCTATCGGCACGCTCCTGTTTGCGGTCCTCGTAACCGGAGCAGCTGCGTACCAGGTAAACCTGAAGACTCCGGATTCAATCATCGCGGGTCAGCCGCTCCAGGTAACTATTGAAAACAATCTTCCGGGTGGGTTTACCACAGACATTATTCTCTATAAGTCAGGGAGTTTCAAGAGCGAGAGGGCACGGCAGTCTATTACCTTCCAGGGCGAGACCCTGGTGGTAACGTTCCCCACCGTTGATTTGCCCAACGGCCTCTATCAGGTGGAGATCGTGGATCCCACCAAAGATACGTTCGGGGGAAGTTCTGTTACCCTCAGACAATTTGATGTCGTCAACCGGGCGAGTTCCATCACGATCACCTCCCGGCGTTCCCAGGAATATGACGGGACGCTGGATCTTGCGGGATCTATCTCTGATCTCAAATTCTCCGGGATTATCGTGACTGTCGAGCGATCGGGTGAGGCCGTTTTCGGTCCTGAATATATCCCGAACGGGTCCGGCGGCTCATTTTCCAAAGAGATCCCCATTCCCGGTCCCGGCACGTACCGTGTGAATTTTACGGATCGCACGAGCTTCATCGGGTACGTTACCTTTGAGGTCACCCAGATCATCACGCCGACAACCACGGTGCCAACGCCGACGGCAACCGGTACTTCGGTTTCAGCGAACGCACCGGCATCACGATCGAGCCCTGCCTACTTTGCGGTCAACACCAATGCAGGACAGGTCAGACTAACGACCAGCAGCGGCGTTGACTGGGTGCTGGAGTATATCGATGAGTCGGGTGCACGCAAACTCGTGAACGATAAGGGGACCGATGCTGCTGAGGATGTGACCTTCACCGCCGGTGGCGGGACCGTGTACGTCAAGGTCTACCCGCTGGGATACGCCGACCAGGGCACCGTTACCCTGAA
>JAJRCL010000056.1 GCA_028679035.1 Methanomicrobiales archaeon
CACCGGTCATCGTCCGTACGGTTACCTGTGTTATCTCGTAGGTCGGCAGCGTTGTCACGTCCGGAGTGGCGATCGTCGGCCCGGTGCTCTCCGGCGTCGGGTCGGGGAGGATCTCGTAGGTGGAGAAATGGACATTGTCTACATACCCTTCTGCAACACTCTGGGCATTTTCCACATCGTTGAGGGTTGTCATGTAGATGCGGTCGATTGAGGAGAAACTCCCGGTCCCGGTTACCGCGGCATTCCATACCGGTACACCATCCGCCCTGCTTACCTCGATTGAGACCGTTTTCAGCGGCTGATTGTAGTCGATTTTTACATGATAGGTCGTGTTGGTAGTATAATGGACTGTCACTCCACCATATGAGCTGCGCAGGCTGTTCACTTCAAGACGGTGAAGGTTCCGGTCCAGGGCATGAAGCCAGAAGATCGGACCATCATTATCGTTGGTCATTTCGAAATGGATCGTCACTCCGTCATCAGGAAACATGTCGTTATCCCCGAGGCCGAATCGGAAATTACTCAGAGGATCGTCACGCACCGGTGTGCAGTCGAACATGAGAATGAAGGATTCTCCGTTATAGGGGATATTTTTGAACACATACGCACCGGTGGAATCCTGCAGGAAGTAATGGTACCGCTCTGTCGGGCGATCCCACAGGTTCCTGGCGGGGTTGTTCGTCGTCCAGGACGGATTCTGTGAAAAATCCGTCGCATAGACCGGAGTAGGTTTTGTCAGGGCATATGCACCCGAGACTAGGGCAAAGAGGGCAAGAATAAGGAAAATATAGCCGGGTTTTCCCATACAGTAGAAATCGGAAAAGTGGGCAATATACCTTACCCCGATTCGATACACTGCCGGCTGCTACATTTTCAAGGGGAAAACCACACGTTTGATGAGGTTTCACTCCCAAGGTTGGACGATGGAAGAACCAGCCGGAGCTCCCGATTCAGAAAAATACCGGAAATTCAAGAAAGTCGAAGGAGACAGCTATCAGAAGGTGAACCAGTTCCTGCGCAAACACACCTATGTGACTGCACGGGAATGGGCTATCGGAAGACTCTGCGCAGATTTCAAGACTTCGGGAGGTTCTGAGATGACCTACATCGGTGAGCATCTTCCGGAACTTGTGCCGTTCATGAAGGAGACCTATTCCCCTCAGGCGGTAAATCAGGCGAGGTCGGCATTCAAGAAGAAGGTGAAAAAAGCCGGGGCTACCTTTTTTTATGGCGCTCTGTGCGGTTTTTTTACCGCCGAAGAGCTCGATGATATCCTCTTTGAATCCAGCGAGGTGGCACGGTTCCTTCTGGAAGTGGAAGGGACGGCATTGGAGATCGACACCGAAATCGACGTGGAGGACCAGATTGCAAATGTCATGCGCAAGGTAGCGGAAGCGGCGGCTCGGATCCGGAAGGATAAGCCCGCTGATAACGGCGGGGAACCTGGGGAATGAAGGTCATTCAGATCGTCGGAACATCGGGAACAGGCAAGACTACCTTCATCCGGGACTTGATCCCACACCTCTCCTCATATGGAAAGATTGCCATCATCAAGCACCTCGGTCATCACACCTTTCCCCTGGAGGAGGGGAAGGATACGACGTATTTTTTTGAGGCCGGTACGTCCTATTCGATCGGGATCGATCCGCAGAAGGCCGTGATCCTCACCCGGGATGCAGATCTTCGAACAGTCCTGCATATGCTCTGCGACGCAGGCGTTACCATGACAATCGTGGAAGGGTTCAAATCGATTCTGTTTCCGCGTATCGTGTTCGGGGATCTGGTTTCTTCCGAAGTCGTTCTCAGAAATCCTACGGCGACGGAGGTCATCCAGAATCTGACCCGGTTCCATACGATAAACACGATTCCGGGACTGGTGCACGAACTCGTTGGAATCAAAGAAACCGGAGAAAATGATGCACTATGCACGATACGGCTGAGTTTGGAAGGCAGGACTGACGTGGATCCAAATGCTTTGGAGCAACAGATTGCCGCACAGTCCGGTGTGATTGGGGTACGGGTCGCTACGGATGAACGGGAAGGGCACACGCACGTCCTCGTTGTGGTTCGGGCTGAGGACGGGAAATCGGCTTTTCGGGCGCTTAGACTGGTGGAGGGAATTGATGGACATGAATGATAAGAAGAAAAAGAGACTTTTCGGGACCAATGGGGTCCGGGGGGTCGTCGGGGAGGACATGACGCCGGATCTGGTCCTTCGCATCGGCCTTGCCCTCGGATCGATGAGTGAGGGAACCATTGCCCTGGGGAGGGATACCCGAACCTCAGGTGAAGCTCTTCTTTCGGCGCTTGCAGCCGGCATCATGGGTGCAGGGTGCAACGTTGTGGATGTCGGAATACTGCCAACGCCGGCCCTTCAGTACCTTGTGCAGGAACACTTTGGGGGAGGGGCGATGATCACTGCTTCCCACAATCCTCCCGAGTATAACGGCGTGAAGACCATCGATGCGGACGGTACTGAGATGGCGGACGAACGCATCCTTCCCCTGGAAGAAATGGTCTTTTCCCGCTCTTTCCGTGAGGTTCCCTGGGACCGG
>JAJRCL010000057.1 GCA_028679035.1 Methanomicrobiales archaeon
CGGGTCCCCGCTCTCCGCCATTTCCGGCTCGTCCATGAATCCCCGAATAATGTCTTCACCACCGGCTCACCGGACATCAAGTACGTGAAGGCGTTCGAGTACGTCAAAGGTGCCCATGTACAGGGAACGGGAATCATCGAGCTGGATCTTGTGACCAATACCGGACGGAATTTTACGTACCGGCAGGAAAGTATGAACGGGGAGTTCGTTGTGCCCTATGCGACCACCGGAAGCGCCGGCGAGGTCCATGCACTCGGTAAGTACCATATTGCCGGTACCACGACACAGGTCGACGTCTCCGAGGAAGCCGTGCAGCAGGGGTTAACCATCAGCTGATATGCCGGCGTGCTCGGTTATCTCCGGAGAGATTTTTGCCCGGCACGACATCCGGGGGCACCGGGAGTGCAGCATCCGGCTGAAACGGGCTCTGTCCGCGATACCGCCCGGTATATCCTGGCGGGACCCCGTCGAAGCTGCACCGGAGGACCTGCAACGGGTGCATACGCCTGAATATATCCGCTGGCTGCGGACCATTACGACTTCCAGCCACTATCTTGACCTGAATACCTACGTGACCGAAGACTCGTTTGCAGTCGCATCATTCGCGGCCGGATCAGCAATTGCTGCCGCTGAGCGTGCTCTCGACGGGGAACATTGCTTTGCAGTCATCCGCCCCCCGGGGCACCATGCCGAACGGGACCAGGCGATGGGGTACTGCCTCATCAACAATGCGGCGGTCGCTGCAGCGGCCGCACTGGAAGATGTGGATCGCGTCGCTATCCTGGACTGGGACCTGCACCACGGCAACGGCACCCAGCAGATTTTCTACGCATCGGATCAGGTGCTGTACTGTTCCGTCCATCAGGAAGGAATCTTTCCGCGGAGCGGGTGGATCGACGAGGTGGGGACCGGAAAGGGGAAGGGGTACACCGTCAATGCACCCCTGAAAAAGGGATCCGGGCTCGCGGATTACCAGGCCGTCCTTGAGGGGGTCTTCATTCCGGCTATCACCCGGTTTGATCCGGACCTTCTCATCATCTCTGCGGGACAGGATGCTCTCGCCGATGACCAGGAAGGAGGCATGGAACTGGTCCCCCATGATTTCGGTGTGATAACACGGATCGTGGTTGAGGGGACCGATCTTCCCCTTGCCCTGGTCCTGGAAGGGGGGTACGGGCCCTCGCTGGGACAGGCGGTTTCCTATATTTTTCAGGCGCTGGAAGGTCCTCTCGGGGTGTCCGGGAAGGGGGATCCGGCCTCATCCACCCGGCACCTGGTTTCATCCCTTCAGCGCATTGTTCTCTGAGCAATCGAGAAAGGTATCCATTGGATTGCAGGATTCCCTCACCGGGATTACGTCACAACACAATTTCCGGATTACACTTTAAGGGAATTCGTAATGTATTCACGTGAAAAACTGCGAAGATGGGGTCGTAACAGGTGGTTCACCTGCCGTTACCTGTCCTGGAACTTTGCGCAGGATCACTATCATCGGGGGTTTCTGACCCTCAATCTCCTACTTTTTCCAGGATCTCTTCGATATGGTCAAGCTTTTTTTCGATACGGTCAAATTTCTCATGAAGGGCGGTTACTTTTGCACTGGTATCAACCTGAATACTTTTTCCGTCAATGTGTGGGTCAAGCTTCGATAACAGTAAATCCTCACGGACTTCTACCCATTTTCTGATCCTGTCTGCGATGATCGAGATGATGATGACTGCAAGTATTATCGGGAAAACCTGGACAAGGATCCATGCGAGCGAAATTGCGAGATTGCTAACCTCCGCACGCACGGCAGTTGCGAGAATAAGTCCAAAAAGCAATCCCGTTAATAGTAATACAGTTTTTGTCAACCAGTGAAATTCCCTGATCATGTTGAGGTTCATAATCGTTCACCATTCAGATTTTTTATAACATCCAGATTCACGACGAGGTCAAAGGGAATCGCCCTGTAGTACCTTCGAAGGTACGGGGGGTCATCCGCGATGCGGTTGTTACCCACCACAAGCCCGATCTTCTCGAACTGTTTGAGGTAGATGGTTACCAGGGGGCGCGAGATTCCGACCTCCTCAGAAATCTCCCGGGCAAACTTTTCCCGGGAGGTGATCGCCCTGAGTATGTTGAGCCGCTGCTCGTTGCCGAGGAAGCTCAGAATCTGAGCAAGTTCTTTGATGCGGTGTGGCTGATCCAGGCTCAATGGTGTTTAATTAATTTTACACATGATAAAATTTGTTATATTTCCCTGTTATCATTTTCTCAAAAAAAGATTCACGTATGTCCGTGCGAATCCGGGCCGCGAGCACGGGCCCTACTGATTCACCCGTCGAATTTATACCGTCTTTTTCAGCCGGTCCCGGTCCGAGTGCGAAACTTCAAAGCCCGGTACAATGACCCGTACGACCGGGATTGCGGTTTTTGACAGGTCGCAGACGCATACCCGTTCCGCCACCTGCCCCACTTCGGCGATGATCCTGCGCACATCATCATCGATATACCCGGTACTGAAATCGGGCACTGAGGATAGCGGGACTTCCTCGGCGTCGGTGAACCATTCATGGTTCAGTCGTTTCAGCCGGTCGTACCCGATCCTTCCTACCATCTCTGCCCGTCCGGTATCCTTATTGCCTCCAAAAAGCGTTGTTGCCCGCGTCTGGGCCACTTCCAGCAGAGCATTGACCGCCGCAATTTCCGGACAGGTATGTGTTCCCGCCCCCATCACGAGCATCGCCGGATCCCGCGATACCTGGTCATCTGCCGCCGCCGTGATGGTGGGAATCCCGGTACTGCCCTGCAGAAGCCAGAGGTGGATATGGATGCCCTCTGAGGCAAACCGGTCCACCAGGTCCTGCACCGTTCCCGGTTGATCGACGGCGATCCGCTTTCCCATGCAACGCGTCCGGGATGCAATGGAGAGTGCATCCCATTCAATCACTTCCAATAGAGCGTACAGGATCGCCTCTTCCCGGGTGTTACCGGCCGCAAGCCCGGTGCTGTCGCTGCGGAACAGCTGTTCGGTCATTCCCAGGGTAGTATACGGGTGGTATACCGCGTTGCTGGGGAGCATGACCTCTTCATTGTCCAGGAAATCCCACCCTTCGGTCCAGTGCACCTTTTCCCCCATTTTCAGCGGGCGCGGAAGAATGAGGTCCTCGGGATTTACGGCACGGGTAATCCCGATCTCTTCATAGCTCGCACACTGCATCGGTTCCCCGCGGTACTCTGCGGAGAACCGTTCCACTGCCTCCATGAGGGCAGAGACTTCTGCCTGGTCCCGCTCTATTCCCTTGCCGGAATGTATTCCTGTGGAACCCCGGGCGGCACGCGGACGGACCGCGGCAAAACAGGGGATTCCCAGCCGGTCGAGGGATGTGATATCCGTGACTTCGCTGATGCCGGTCCCGCCGGCGACCCCGTCAAGCCGGGCTATTGTTGCTGACGGCTGGCAGGAACGGTGTGTCGCGGAGAAATAGTGTTTTTTTACGCGGGCAAGCGCATGCTCCATGCTCAGCATGGGTCGGCGTATACCTTTATGATTTAGGAAACCACCATGCCCCGGTATGGATGCGGGGGAAATCAGCGTCGGAATGGTCGTGCGCTACCCGAGGACGGGGACGCGGGGAAAAGTGGAACGCATCGAGCAGATCGGTGGGGAATCGTTTGCCCAGCTCGATTGTACCCACCTGCTTTACCGCGTGGACCAGCTCGTAAATGCCGAGGATGTTGCGAAACAGGGAGAAGGGGCGAAAAAGGACTTTCGCGAATCGCTGGAAAAAGAACGGGATTTCGCCCGCGACCAGGAAGCGTGGAAAAATATCGATCAGAGCTGCGAGGGTGGCGGTTAGTCCTGCAGGGGAATTGTTGTCAGCTTCACCGATTCCACACCTTTCTGGGACATAAGCCGCTCAGCGATGCTTTTGAGTTCTGAACCTTCGCCACGGAGCAGGATCACCTCCAGGCAGCGGTCGTGGGTAACATGGGAATGCACCGTCGCCTGGATTGTCGTCATGTATTCATGCTGGATATCCAGGATGTTCTGGAGGAGTCCCCGCTGGTCATGATCATAGGTCATGGTGATCACTCCCTGCCGTTCCCCTTTGACATCGGACATCCACTGGTAATGGGTGATGTAACTCCGGATGGCATCCCGGATTCCCTCCGAACGGGAAGAGTATCCCCGCATGGTGATGATCTCGTCGAATTTGTCGAGAAGGTGTTTTGGAAGCGAGATCCCGATTCGTGACAGTTCTGCGTCCCCGGCCATTCAAATCCCCGTATGTGAGGAGTTGTACCAACCAGCGCACGTTTAACCTTTCCTGATAAACCGGACATACTTCCGGGGATTATCATCCAGACAGTACCCGTTTGTGGTGGAACAATTATCGTTCCGGAAATCCTGCGGGAATCGGAAAATCCCGGGGAGGATCCGCCGAACGGTCACTTATATACCCAATGACAGATCAATTCATATAGCAACTCAGAGCAGATGATCGCGCTCTGTTTCTTTGGAGAGGAGGAATGAGGGCAGTTGTATGATGTATCTATTCCCAGTGTAAACATTGGTGTTGTCGGGCATGTCGACCA
>JAJRCL010000058.1 GCA_028679035.1 Methanomicrobiales archaeon
GCACCCATGGATCAGATACGGGAAACGGCGACCCACATCATCATGAAGACCTACAAAGAGAACGGAAACATCTTCTTCGAACGGGAAGAGAAGGAGAGACTTCCGTTCTCCTTCTGAGGAAACGATGCGGGACTTCATCTCCCGTCGGGCACGCGATATCCCGCCCTCGGGAATACGAAAATTTTTTGACCTGATCCAGGACCTGGACGGTGCAATTTCACTCGGTGTCGGAGAGCCGGATTTCCCGACACCCTGGAAGATCTGCGAATCAGGGATCTATGCGATCGAGCATGGGCAGACTTCCTACACGTCAAATAAGGGGATCCCGGTGCTGCGGGGACTCATCGCCCGTTATCTGCAATCCCGCTTCGCTCTCAAGTACGATGCGGAAGAGGAGATTATTGTCACGACCGGCGTGAGCGAAGGAGTGGATATTGCGCTTCGTGCCGTGACCGATCCCGGCGATGAGGTGCTCGTCGCGGAGCCCTGTTATGTTGCATACGGGCCAGGTGTGACCCTTGCCGGCGGGACCCCGGTACCGGTACAGTGCAGGGCGAAAGACGACTTCCGGCTGACCCCGGATACCCTTCTTGAACACATCACACCGAAAACCAAAGCCCTGGTGATCAACTACCCCAACAATCCCACCGGTGGTGTCATGGGCAGGGACGATCTGGGAGCCATCGCGGACATCGTATCTGACCATGATCTGCTCCTGATCAGCGATGAGGTCTATGCCGAGCTGACCTATGAGGGTGAGCATACGGCGGCAGCCACGGTGAAGGATCTCTGGGAAAGAACGATCACGCTGAATGGGTTTTCCAAAGCCTACTCGATGACGGGCTGGCGGGTGGGGTATCTTTGTGCGCCCCGCGACCTGTGCGCCGCGGCATTGAAGATCCACCAGTATGTCATGCTCTGTGCGCCGGTCATGGGTCAGCTCGCTGCAGTGGAAGCCCTGCGTTCGGGAGAAGAGGAGAAGGATGCGATGGTCACGGAATACCGGTTGCGGCGGAATCTCTTTGTTGAAGGCCTGAACCGGATCGGGCTTCCCTGCCACCTTCCCCGGGGGGCATTCTATGCGTTCCCCGATATGACGGCAACCGGCCTTTCCGATGATGAATTTGCTGAACGACTCCTGAAAGAGCAGAAAGTGGCGGTCGTTCCGGGAAGCGTTTTTGGTAGTGCAGGGGAAGGGCACCTCCGCTGCTCCTATGCGGTGTCCCGGCAGGATCTTCTCACGTCCCTGAAGCGAATGGAAGAATTTATCTCCACTCTTTCCCGCCTATAGAATCCACAGCAGGCGACCCCTGTACGCCTTCTGTCAGACAAATATTTGCAGGAACCCCTTTATTTCCACTGGAGATGCATACAATTGCCCTGTCCTGAGACCGGGGAAATGTCTGGACAATGACGCCTGAACCGGCTCATCCGGACCGCTATCGCAAAGGGAAGAGCTTATACGTGCGAAAAGTGAATTGGCCGGGCTTCGGGAGCCGTCCGACGGAAGAGAAGCTCATGCAGGGTGCTAACGCAGGGTGCTCCAGTGGAAGGAAGGATGTGTCTCAGTGACGCAAAACAGTTCTGTCCCGTTCCGGTTTTTCCATATCATCGGCGTGCATCCGTCCCCTTCAGAACCTCCGGCGTGGCTGATGATCACATTTTTTTAGATCAACCCCATACACTACATGATATAAAAATGGCGTGTACAATTATCGTCGGCGGATTTTTTGGGGATGAGGGAAAAGGCAAGATCGTTGCCCACATTGCAAATACGGACCGTCCTGCCATCATTTCGAGAGGCGGCGTCGGGCCGAACGCCGGGCACACGGTAAATATCGGTGAGAAATCGTACGGTGTACGGATGGTCCCCTCCGGTTTTGTATATCCTGACGCCGAGCTCTGCATCGGAAGCGGTGTCCTTGTCGACCCACGGGTATTTTTAAAAGAAGTGGATCTCCTTGGGGTAAAGGGAAGAATATTTGTCGATCGCCGGTGCGGGATCATCGAAGAGGAACACATCCAGCGGGACCGCGGATCCGAACACCTTTCCAAGAAAATCGGTTCCACCGGGACCGGATGCGGACCGGCGAATGCGGACCGGGTGATGCGCATTTCCCGCCAGGCGAAGGACGTGCCGGAGCTCCAGGAGTATATCACGGATGTTCCACTGGAAATAAACGACGCACTTATTGGCGGGGAATCCGTGATTCTGGAAGGGACGCAGGGCTTCGGGATTTCCCTGTATTACGGGACCTATCCGTTCGTGACCAGCAAGGACACCTCCGCTTCCCAGATAGCCGCCGATAACGGGGTAGGTCCTACGAATATCGACGATGTTATCGTCGTGTTCAAGGCGTTCCCGACCCGGGTGGGAGAGGGTCCGTTCGCAACTGAAATGCCAGCCCAGAAGTCACACGACCTTGGTATCGAAGAGTTCGGCACTGTCACGCACCGCCCACGGAGGATCGGGCAGTGGGATGGCGATATGGCACGGTACTCGGCGATGGTCAATGGATGTACACAGGCAGCGATTACCGGAATCGACCGGATCGACAGCGCCTGTGCCGGAGCGACTTCGTACGATCAGCTGACGGAAACCGCACGTACGTTCCTGGACAAGGCGGAAGAAGATATCGGCGCGCCGGTTACGCTCATATCGACGGGACCGGATATCACGCATATCATCGACCTACGGGACATTGTATGAGAAGAAAGCTCCTTGATGTGCTCTGTTGCCCGGTCTGCAAAAGCGGGCTGGTCCTTGCCGTTGTCCGTGAAGACGAGACCGAAATACACGAAGGAAAACTGACCTGCACGAAATGCTGTGTGGACTACCCGATCCGTGAGGGGATCCCCGACCTGCTGCCCAGGCACGGGGAAGGAACTGCCGGGGGCAGGGATTGAAATGTATGATATTAAACTGAACCATCGTGGAATAAATTCCATTGAGACGCCGAAACAGATGACGGCCGTCGCCGGAAGCGATCTCGAAGTCCGGCTGGTGAACCAGGGCCACCCGATTCACCTGACATTGTCGGTAACGAACGCGGGTCTCTACACGGGTTTTCAGCATGAAAACCTGTACGTGGAGGACGAGCTTGAATACCGTATCCCCATTAAGAAAGAGTCGATCGCCGGGTTTTTTGACCTCGAAATCATCACCGGGTACGGTACCCAGAAGGCACGATCCCGTGTGATCGTGGAAAAGGCTCCGGAAAAAGTGGAAAAACTGCAGTCCCCGGCACCCACGCCGGCAGCAGCACCGGGCATCTCCTTCAAGGTCCCTGCAGTCCCGCTTACCCTGATCCTTGCAGGACTCGCCATCATTCTCTATCTCTCCTGGGCCTTCATGTTCCAGGATATCCCCGTTCTGAACGTCATTGCTTTCGTTGCCCTGCTCGCAAGCGTTCCTGCCGCATGGTACAGGCAGCGCTGATCCC
>JAJRCL010000059.1 GCA_028679035.1 Methanomicrobiales archaeon
CATAGGCATCTGTTCCAGTGCCGGGCATAAAAAGGTTGGTTTGGTGAAAAAATCCGGGAACAAAATTTTTGTATTCTCCACGACGGATTCGGTGTTATGGGGGATGCCCTGGTCAGCAATAAAATCAGGAATTCTGCGCGTCCTGCAATTCCTGCCGGTAGGCGACGTAGGAATATACGACCGTGCCAATTCCGGCGATGAGGACGGGGAAGAGGATAAGCCAGATTGCATACCGGGGCAATACAATTCCCCCAAAACAGAAAATCCCGGCCAGTTTGAATAATTTTCCACCCAGCATATGGGTTTTTTTCCACACCGCAACGCTGCTCAGCGTCCACGGTGTGCGGATCCCGACAAACCAGTTCTGTTCCGTGTGTTCGAGGACGAAGCCCAGGTAGATAAAGAGCAGTCCGAAGGGGATTGGAAGAAAGACATTGGGGCTCACCCGCGTCCCAAGGTTCCAGAGAAGGATCTGCAGTTGTACGACTGCCATGAAGAGATCGAGTGCAAGAATCAGTCCTTCATAATAATTCCGGAACTGGACGTAATTTTTTCGAAGGGGATCAATCCGCGGGATGACCAGGAGCAGGGCGGTGAATCCTGCCATCAGGACCGGCGCCAGCCCGACGCCCCAGGGCCGTGGGAGGGTGCCGTCTGCATTTCCGGCGGCATCCCAGTGAGCTGCAACCGGATCCGGTAGCTGTGGATAAACCAGGGCGGTCAGGCCGAGGGTGATTAAAAGAACGCAAATAATTGCGATCCGAAGTATTTTCATCTCTTCTCAATTCTGGTTGTAGTTATTCTTGATAGTGTCTCTGCTGTATCCTGCAAGTGAGCCTCAGCTACTGAAAAAAGGGATTTATTTCAGCTGTTTGAAACAGAGGTACCAGTCCTTGCACTCGTACCCTTCTGAGAGACGTTTTTCCATTTCAGCCTGTGTTTTCGGTGCAGGGACGACGACTTTATCTCCCGGCTGCCAGTTTGCCGGCGTGGAAACGCCATATTTGTCGGCCAGCTGCAGCGATTTGACCAGCCGGATAATCTCGGGGATGTACCGTCCGCTCGACATGGGGTAGTAAATCATTGCCCGCATGATGCCCTTATCGTCGATGAAAAAGACCGTACGGATCGTCGATGTCGACGACTGACCTGCATGCAGCATCCCGTATTTTCGAGCGACGTTCATGTCCAGGTCGGCAACAATCGGGAATGGGATCGTAACTCCCATTTTCTCCTTGATGTTGCGTACCCACGCGAGATGGGAATGAACACTGTCGATGGAAAGGCCCAGCAGTTGCACGTTCAGTTTCGCAAGTTCGTCAGCAACTGCGGAAAAGGCCATGAATTCGGTTGTACATACCGGGGTAAAATCCGCCGGATGTGAGAAAAGTACCACCCACTTTTTCCCGCGGAAATCTGAGAGGCGCAGGACACCCTGCGTGGTAGTCGCCTCGAAGTCGGGAGCTTCCTTCCCGATAATCGGCAGCCCCTGACCGGGTTCATCTCCTGTCATGCTCATTGTGCATCCGCCGGATTATTTCATAATTTCATCGAGGGCAGCTTTGCCGTAGACGTACGCCGGCATCCCCGAGAGAAGAAACGTAACACGCAGCGCTTCCTCAACCTCTTCCTTCGTGACACCCAGCTTTGCCGCGCCGGCGAGCTGGGCATGCACCGCGTGCTGGTCCCGCAATGCCGCGGCAATCGCGATTGCAATCAGCTTCTTGGTCTGCTTACTGATCGCACCGTCCGCCCAGATGGTCTGGTCAAGTTTCATGACGGTATCGTACATTTCCGGACCGCTTACCTGGAGACCCCGGAAGAATTTTGGGATTTTTCCAATCTTTTCTTCGAGAGCGTTCTGTTCTTTGTCTGCCACTGGCTTTCGCCGTGGTGCTTTTTCAACTTTTTTAGCCGGCATTTTCGTTCACCCTTTCTTTTGCAGCGTCATGGGCTGGCCACAGCAGACCAGTTCGCCACCGCCGACGACTTTGACTTCCACAACATTACCGCATATCTCGCAGAGATATACTTCTCCGGTTTTCGAAACGTTAACCATAGAAATCCACCTTCCGTTCTGGCAACAGGCAATATATAATAATTGGGGTCAGGGATTCGCATCCCTGGTTATTTTTTCAGGTACTCACGTTTTTTCGGTGGATTGAGGACATCTTCCGGTGTTTTTATGTCCGGTCGCATGGCCGTCATCGGGAAACAATTGTAATTCTCACAGGAGCACATGGGACATTTCTTCAGGTCCTGTTCTTCCTTGGGCAGCTCGAACTCATGTCCGCAGTCAATGCACACATATTTTCCCGGTCCTGCTCCCTTTCCTGCCTTTGCGCGTCGGGGTTTTACTTCAGCACACATTCCAATCTCACCAAACCCACAGGTAGACATGTATGCTATATATCTCTTTTCAATAGGCTGTTTTTTCCTGTAGGGGGATTCCAGTCCGGCATGCTCTTTCAGGATTTGAGGGGCCTGACCGGTTCCCGGAAAAAAAGTGTTCTTTGTCAGAGGGCTGCTATGGCAGAGTAATTCACATTGATTACAAGGGTGTTTTGATCGCTCTCGCTACCGTTCATGACCGCGATCCTAAAGCGATCCCGACCCGGGTTGCATACGTGTTTGGACTTCGCCTTATACCATTCCGGGACGGATATCTCCTGAACGGTTCCGTACTTCCAGTACCCGTCCACTGTCTGGACCGTTGTGTGCGTGTTCCATGGTTCCCAGCCGCCGACTGGATAATATGCGGAATCAATAATGGTCACGGTGTCCTTTGCTTCCGTCGGAGAATTGAAGACCTGCCGGAGCCACAGTGCAGGTCGCCCCCTGGTTCTGGATCGTCTGACCGGATTATTCCTGTGTGGTCCAGCAGCCGGATGGACAGGTCTGGCTGTGAGATGGACGTTGAAATTGACGGTCGTTAGGCTTCCTGCGGAAGGCCGTGTGCCGGTAACCGTGGGTACAACGTTTGTTCCCGTACCTGTCGTTCCCGGCACAATGGTCGTTGCGACCGGTACCGTGGTCCCGGGCACCATGGTTCCTGTTACCGTGGGGGTACCGTTGTACTGTCCGGAAGATGAACATCTGGCAGCCGGAACCACCACGAAAAGGGCTGCTGCCGTGAATATTACCAGATTTTTCTGTATCCTCATCATGACCAGAACCACACGAACCCCGGAGATTGTGCCGGAGAATGCACCTCCTTCTACAATTTAAAAACCTGATGAACCCGGATCTGGTGGCATTCGTTCTGCAACAAAAACCCTGTTCAGCCCTCCGAATGCCCGACTCACCCAGCGTATGCTTGATAACGTCGGGCTGATAATCCATGGGTATGCCTCCGTTGGTGATCGGCCTGCTTGGCAGTCCCCTGCTGAATGGAAACACTGCAATTCTCCTCGACCGTGCGCTTGACGGGGCCCGTGATGCGGGATGCGAAACAGAAAAAATCGCCGCAGCCCATCTCGATTTCAAGCCGTGTATGGAGATCTTCTATTGCGTTGAAAATCCGACCTGTAAGCTCAACGACGACATGATTCCCCATCTTGAGAAATTCCGCACCCTGGACGGCCTCATCGTTGCATCGCCGATCATGACCATGGGCATCCCCGGTGGGTTGAAATCCTTTATCGACCGTTTCCAGGTCTTTTTTATGGCAAAATATGTTCGGAAATCCCCGCTTGTGCCCGCAGAAAAGCGGGGAAGCCGTAAGGGTCTTTTCATATCCATTGCAGGAATGGCGCTGCCCTCGGTATTTGACGGTGCGAAGATGACCGTCAAGGCCTTCTTCACGATTATCGATTGTGCATACTGGGGCGAAATTCTGACCAATGACATGGATCATATTCATGACATCCAGAAACGCCCTGACGTCATGGAAGCAGCCTACCGGAAAGGGTACGAGCTGGGGATTGCACTGGGTGGGAAACCACTAACCTCCCCAAAACAGGGTATTTCGGATAATCCGACCTGATTACAGGAAAACCGGAATTTTCTCTTTTATCCTGCAATGTCTGCGTGATGTGTCGTTTTCGCAGGATATTTCATCCGGAACGTGCAGCCTTTCCTCATGGTTTCCAAGGTTCTCCGTGATGGGCTGAGCGTGTACGTCTGCGATCGCTGCCGGCACGGGTATCATGACGCCGTTACTGCAGAGCGTTGCGAGACGTGGTGCCGCACGCACCAGAAGTGCAACGTGTCGATTACAGAAAAAGCGGTCGGACAGCTGGATACTTCGTAAACCTACATCAGTCCCCGTTCCCGCATGCTGGTATAATGCTGGCGGGTGACGATGACATGGTCATGCACCTGGATCCCCAGGACCGTGCCCGATTCTGCGAGCTGCCGGGTTATCGCGATATCCTGCTGGCTTGGGTCGAGCGACCCGGAAGGGTGGTTGTGAACGAGGATCACGGACGCAGCCCGTTTCTCGATGGCCTCGGCGAACACTTCGCGCGGATGCACGAGTGTGTGGTTCAGGAGACCGACGGTGACATCTTTCCTGCCGATGACTTCATTCGCACCATTGAGCATGAGGCACAGGAAGTGCTCCTGTTTTTTGTCCAGGATATCACAGACGAACGGAGGGACCTGCTCCGGGCTCGTTATTCTCAGTAACGATTTCGTTAAGTACCGGCGGGACAGCTCAAAACAGGCCAGGATCTGGGATGCTTTGGCCTCACCTATGCCATTGATGCTCATAAGATCCTGGGGGGCAGGCTGTTTGCCCGGAACCAGTAATGCCGCGATTTCCCGTGCGACCACCATGACATCTTTCCCCCGGGCACCGCTCCCGATGATCGCGGCGATCAATTCTTCATCCCTCAGGGATGCAGCACCCTTCACGATCAGTTTCTCTCTCGGGCGGTCGATTTCCGCAATGTCCCGCATCCTCTTCACGTTCAGACACCTCGTTTCCCTGGAACGGCGATATTCGTGCGCACAGTAGTCTCCCGCGGATTCAGACAGGAATTCTCTCTTCCGGCACACCTAAAGTCTTCGAAACGAGATTCCCGATGCATCCACCTCATGGGATATATACATGGAAAACCCATCCACGGGACATGACAACCCGCGAGAATGTGATGGCAGCGTTTGCCGGCGAGTCTCAGGCAAACCGGAAATACGCGGCTTTTTCAGAAAAGGCACAGGAAGAGGGTTTCCGGAATGTGGCGCTCCTCTTTAAGGCTGCATCAGAGGCAGAAGCAATCCATGCGAAACGCCTGCTGCAGGCATCCGGTGGAATAGCGGCAACACAAGAAAACCTGGTGAAAAGCATCGGGGGAGAGACGCATGAATACGAAGTGATGTACCCCGCATTCCTCACCGAGGCCCTGAAGGAAGGGGACCGGGTTGCAGAACTGGTCTTCACCCATGCGATGAAGGCCGAGGCGGTGCATGCCCGGCTCTACAAAAAGGCGCTGGAGGTACTGCGCACCGGTAAAGATATCGACGGAAAGATCTATCTCTGCCCGGTCTGCGGGAATATCGAAATTGGCACGGTACCGAAGACATGCCCGATCTGTAATGTGCCCGGGAACTTATTCCGGTTGATTGAGTAAGATGCATAACGCCTTTTTTTCCTTCTTTCGATGTTCTGATCAACACCTCTGAATCTGTTTGAAGGACGATGGGGGTTGATCCTTGGTTCCATCATTTTTACTAGCATGACGGTGACCGCCGGCAAAAAGGGCGCCGTTCAACCTGTTTTCGGATCCTCACCGGGACATATCTCACGAAGGGCGGTGCGGATCCTTGCATCCGCGGTCCTGCAATATCCCTCGTCGATCTCGATGCCGATACCCCGGCGGTTCAGTCGGGCACACGCAACAAGCGTCGTCCCGCTTCCCATGAACGGGTCAAGAATGGTATCGCCGACATAGCTGAAGAGCCGGATACACCGCAGGGGAAGTTCAAGGGGGAAGGGAGCAGGGTGTCCTACCTTCTTACGGCTCTCTCCCGGAAATGTCCAGAGGCCGTTGGTCCACGCGATGAATTCATCACGGGATATGTCAGAATCCCCGGAGCGTTCTTTTTTCCAGCTATCCCGGTACAGGACGGTAATTACTTCCACCGGAGCAATGACATAGGGGGCACTGGCGCTCATCCACGATCCCCACGCGGTGCGGCGAGAGATATTTCCTTCATTCCAGATTATCGTCGAATGGTACTTCCATCCTATTTCCTTGGCTGCGCCGACCACATCCGCATACACACTCTGCTGCCCACCCTTATTTTTATCGAGTGGGATGTTGAGACACATCCTCCCGTCCTTTCGCATAACGCGGTGAGCTTTTTCCAGCCATTTCCGGGTAAATGTGATATATTCGGCATAGGTCGAACCGTCCTTATAGGAATGATAGGAGATATCCACATTATACGGCGGTGATGTAACAATGAGATCGATGGAATTTTCCGGTATATCGGCACTGAGAAAATTGTCATGGATAATGGTGTATTTTACACCGTCAGGCTGTTGATTTTCCGGATCCATGAGGACTCAGGTACTTTGCACGCCAGCCCTCTTTAGGATGCGCCTGGCTGCAGATACCGGAGGAATGCGTTCACTGATGCTCAATTCTGAAATGCGAGACTCTCCACCATCTTTATATTTTACGGGAGTAATCACGTGTGCATGCCGCCCGTAAAAGTCTATTCGACAAAAGCGTGTCCGTACTGCCGTCTCGTCAAGGCATTTCTTGAGAAACATGGGATCGAATACAAGGATATCGACGTCGGGGCAGATAAGGAGGCGGCGCGGGAGATGGTACGGATCTCCGGCCAGTACTCTGTTCCGGTGACGGTCGCGGATGAACAGATAATCGTCGGTTTCGATACCGCCCGGCTGATAGCGCTTTTCGGGACGAAACAGGCTGATGAGACCTATGACGTCCTGATCGCGGGTGCAGGGCCCGGCGGTCTTACGGCCGCGGTGTATACCGCACGTAAACTCCTGAAAACCATTGTCGTCACGGAAAATATCGGCGGGCAGGCACTCGAATCATGGGCAATCGAGAATTATATGGGGTACCGGATGGTCAGCGGCGAAGCCCTTATGCAGAAGTTCGAGGAGCAGGCGAAACAGCTGCAGATCCATGTGGAACTTGACCGGATCCAGAATATCACAAAAGAAGGGGACGAGTTTGTGGTGAAGACCGCTTCGGAACAGACGTTCCGGGCGCTGAGCCTGATCATTTGCACAGGGAGAAAGCCCAAATGGCTTGGCCTTCCGGAAGAGCCAAAGTACCTTGGCCACGGCCTGTCAGTCTGCGCCACCTGCGATGCGCCGCTCTACCGTGAGAAGGATGTTGCGGTCGTCGGGGGCGGGAATTCGGCGGTAACGACCGCAATTGAGCTGGGGAGCATCGCACGTTCGGTACACCTGATCGTCCGCAGCCAGTGCAGGGCAGATGCCACCTATATGAAAATCCTTGAAAACAAGGGAAATATTACGATGCATCTCGGATACGAAGTCACTGCACTGCAGGGGAATGGCTACCTGAGCGGGATCACCATAAAAAACCGTGAGACAGGGGCGGAGGAAAATATCGCCGTCCATGGAGTTTTCCTTGAGATTGGCCAGCGCCCGAACACCGATTTCCTTGCGGGCTTTTTACAGACCGATGCCAATGGTGAGATCCCGGTCGACTGCAACTGCCATACCTCCATTGATGGGGTCTTTGCGGCCGGAGATGTGACCACTATCAAGGGGAAACAGATTATCATAGCCGCAGGCGAGGGCGCGAAAGCGGCCCTGGAAGTCCACGAATACCTTGTAAAGCGGAAATAGAGAGACGACAATTCCGTCACCGGGATTTCCGTTCTTCCGCGGGGAAATAATCGATCTCTTGTCGGTCTCTGGTACGTTTCGGGGAAATTCTCAATTGGCCGGAACGCAAAGCTTGACAGGCACCATGGACGAAGTCGCGCGTAAAGTGGTTCACCTTGTCTTCGGACTGGGGATCGCTGTCCTGATTCTGTTCCTGCCCCGCGACATCGTCCTTGGCATTATCGCTGTCGCAGTTCTCTCCGGCTGTATTCTTTCCGATGCGCTGTCCCGGGGGTTTTACGTGCCTTTGGTATCCGAGCTCGTGGACCGGCTGGAACGCCGGAATGTCGTGCCCGGAAAAGGTGCACTCTACTTTGCAACGAGTGCCCTCGTCTCCCTCATTTTCTTTCCCACGCCGGTCGTTGTTCCCGCCATCGTTACGCTCGCAGTGCTTGACAGTATTGCGACGCTTGCCGGACTGCATTTCGGGAAGCGGCGTGTATGGGGAAAGAAAACTCTGGAGGGATCCGTCAGCGGGACCGTGGCCGCTTTCGCAGCACTCATTCTTGTGCTTCCCCTGTACCATGCGGTGGTTGTCGCCATGGCTGCAGGTATCCTTGAACTCTTCACACCGGTCGATGACAATCTCATCATTCCGATCGGCATCTGTATCCTTCTTACTCTGGTTCCGGTATGAGCTGGTGACGAAACGGTGGTCCGCACAGGAAAAGGGAGAGAGTAATTAGTTCTCTTTCGAACACCGGGCATCTTTCGCCCGGTACCCTTCGAGAAGGATGCTGGTGATATTCTGCACCGGGCGATCGGAATGTTCCCGGATGTGGAACTCACAGAACGGGCAGCTCGTGACGACGACGTCAACTCCCGTCTTTGAGATTTCTTCCGCCTTTTTCCCGGCAAGGGCGTGGGAGACCTGCGGCATCCCGGATCGGGTCCCTCCGCCGGCTCCGCAGCATTTCACCGGAAGCTCCACCACTTCATTCACGACAGTGCCGAGGATCTGGCGGGGCTGGTCCCGGATTCCCTGGCCCCGGAGAAGGTGGCAGGGGTCATGGTACGCTGCCCGGACCGGGAGGATGTCCGGCATCTCGATCCCGATCGAGCAGAGCAGCTCGTTAATGTCCACCACACGAAACGGCGTCCGGTAGTCGTTTTTCAGTGTGGATCCGCATCCCGCACACATGGTAAGGACTGTGTCTACGCCACGGGAAACGAATGCCCGGATGTTTTTCTCCTGGATCTCCGGAATAGCTGCAACCTGGCCGGTGCGGATCAAAGGGGAGCCGCAGCAGATCTGCTCCGGAGGGATGATGAGCCGTACCCCGTTCCTCCGGAGCACTTCGAGGGCATCCAGCGCTGTACGGGGAAGCCGCAGGTTATACATGCAGCCGACAAAAAACCCGACCGTTGCCTTCACCTCCCCGTAGGGCTCGATGGTGCCCCCCACCTGCTCAAGGAATGTGGGCTGGGTGCGGGGAACCGATCGGCCGGTTTCACGGATAATCTGGGCAATCTCCTGGTGCCGCGGCAGGGTGAGACCCTGGCGGTTTGCGATCGCACGCAGCTTCTCGATTGCCTTGCCCGGAATCTGGATATCCTTGGGGCAGACCTTCCAGCAGTACTGACAGGTGGTGCAGGTAAAGAGTCCTTCCTGGATGGCCTGCGGAATCCGGTCCCGGGTATCCCGGGGATCGAGAGCGAGGCGCATCTCCTGGCGCATCGCGGTCGGTCCGGTGAATTCAGCCACTTCCATCGCGGGACAGATCGAGACACAGGCGAGACACTCAATACAGGAACGCAGCGGTTTTATTGCATCTATCTCACGCTTTCGGGGCAGGTCCCGGCCGGGACCAGGTACGAGGCTGGCGATGCTGGCAAGCGCCGGCCCCATGTCGACAACAAGATCCTTCTGCACCGGCAGATTGAGGGGACGCAGGACCATGCCGTCCGTCGCTTCATGGAAGCAGGCGAGCACCGGAACCCCGTTCACCTGGAGTGCGCACGAACCGCACTGGCCGGTCCCGCAGCAGTACCGGTATGCGAGATCCGGGTCCTGCTCGTGCACCGCGTGCAGGACATGGAGCACCCGTGCACCGTCCGCTACGTCGACCGTATATTCCCGGAGCGTCCCTTCGGTATCCTTCGAAGGATCGAACCGGTAGATTTTCACCTTAATCTGCGGCATCTGCGCACCCGCTCCTTTCGATTCCGGCTCTTTTCACCGACATGTACGTGTGTCCGAATGGGGACGTCGCCGCGTCCCAGGGCTGTTTGATATCCGTGCGCACATGTGCTCCGCGCGATTCCGTCCGCAGAAGGGCAGACCGGACGACCAGGGAGGCAACCAGGCACATATTCTCAACAGTACAACATTCCGCGAGGGTTGACACTGCATATGCTTTCAGCGGCCGGGCTGCAAGAGCGTCCACCTTCTCCAGCGTCGTCTCCAGCTCCGGTGCTGTACGAAAGATCCCTGCTCCTTCCCACATCGCCAGGCGCAGGTCCCTTCGTATCTTCACGGGATTTTCAATACCGGACCGGTATGCGCTCAGACGCTCCTCCTGCACCGCGATTGCCTTTCGCGGGAGAGAGTCAGTCCGTTTCCGGGATTTGCCGGCACTTTCGCCGGCACGTTTCCCAAAAACCTGTGTCTCGGCAAGAGCATTGCCGCCAAGACGATTTGCCCCGTGCAGGCCTCCGGCAGCTTCACCGCAGGCGAAAAGTCCCGGTACGGTGGTCGTGCAATCCGGCGTTATGCGGAGTCCTCCCATGAAATGGTGCGCCGTGGGGGCTACTTCCATCGGCTCCGAACGGATATCCACACCGAACCGGAGGAACTGTTCGAGCATGACCGGCAGCTTTTCTTCGATCTGCCGTGCCGGCAGGTGAGTGACATCGAGGTAAACCCCGCCCCGGGCCGTTCCCCTTCCTTCCAGTACTTCCGTGGCGATGGCACGGGCGACCACGTCCCGGGTGGAGAGCTCCATCCGTTCCGGGTCGTACCGTTCCATGAACCGCTCTCCCCGGGCATTGGTGAGGATCCCGCCTTCTCCCCGGACCGCCTCTGTAATCAGTCTCCCGCGGGCATCGTACGGGTACACCGCACCGGTCGGGTGGAACTGGACCATTTCCATATCAATCAGCTCTGCACCGGCCCGGTATCCAAGAGCGTAACCGTCACCGGTCCCGGTTGCGGAATTCGTGGAGATATCGTAGATCTGGCTCCCGCCTCCCGTAGCGAGCACCGTGCTGTCGGCCCGGATCGTGACCGGATTCCCGTCGCGGGTGAGGGCGTATGCCCCGGTGACCCTGTTTTCTTCTGCGAGAAGACTGATCACCGTCACTTCGGAGAGGACCTGGACGTCGCTTGTGCGGAGCTGTTCCAGGAGTGTCATCATGACCTCATGGCCGGTACGGTCTCCCGCATAACAGGTACGGGGAAACCGCTGCCCGCCGAAGGACCGCTGGGCAACAGTGTCTTCTTCGGTGAAATCGAATACTGCCCCCCATCGGACAAGATCATTCAGCCGGTCCGGTGACTCCCGCACAAGTACTTCGACAAGTGCTGGATCATTGAGGTATGCCCCTCCCCGGAACGTGTCCTCACTATGCAGAACGCAGGAATCCTGGCTCCGCAGCACCGCATTATAGCCGCCTTCGGCCATTGGCGTGCATCCCCCCTTGCCGGGGATGCTTTTTGATGTGATGATGACGTCCCCGTACTTTGCAGCTTCCAGGGCAGCGCGTACGCCTGCACCGCCGGAACCGACGATAAGCACATGGGACTTCAGGCCTTCATCTCCACGCATCTTATATAAAGTGGGTTCTATACGTACATAAATAAACTGCATGGGATACGTGACCAGATGAGGCTTCTAATGAAATTCGGAGGCACTTCTGTTGCCGATGGGGAAAGAATAGCCCGAGTAGCGGAAATCTTGGAAAAATACGTAAAGGAAGGGCATGAGCTGGTAGTTGTTGTTTCGGCCCTCTCCGGGATGACCGACCAGCTCATCGCAAATGCATCCGAGGTGGTGACCTGCACCGGAAAACCTCCAGTGGAGCCCTTTGTCGCAGCGATACGGGCTCGGCATGAGAAGGCACTCCGGCTGGCAGCTCCGGACCTGTATGATGAAGTCGGGAAGGTCCTGTCTGCCCGTCTGGAGAGCCTGGAAAATATCCTTACCGCCATCAATACGCTCCGCGAACTGACGCCGCGTTCACGGGACTATATCATCTCCTTCGGGGAACGTCTCTCTGCGCCTATTCTGTCCGCTGCCCTGCGCCAGCGGGGGATCCCTTCTGTCGTGCTCGACGGGTGTGAAGCCGGCATCATCACCACCCCGACCCACGGGGATGCGATTGCGCTCCCGGCGGGAGATACCCGCATTGAGAACCGGGTCGTCCCCCTGCTCTCTACGACGGTCCCGGTGATTATGGGGTTCATGGGATGTACCGAGGACGGGAATGTGACCACCCTCGGACGGAGCGGGTCCGACTATTCGGGTGCGATTGTCGGTGCGGCGATCCATGCAGACGAAATCTGGATCTGGACCGATGTGGACGGTGTCATGACCTCTGACCCGCGGCTGATCAGGAATGCACGGGTACTGCCGACCGTGTCGTACCTGGAAGCGATGGAGCTTTCCTACTTCGGGGCAAAGGTACTGCATTCCCGTTCGATCGAACCAGCGATGCGCAAGAATATTCCGGTTCTTGTCAAAAACACGTTTAACCCGGATCATCCGGGCACCCGCATCCTTCGTGAGGAACACCGTGACCGGAGAGTCGTGAAGGCGGTAACCATCATTGAGAAGGTCGCACTGGTAGCAGTTACCGGCGTCCAGATGGTGGGCAGGCCGGGCGTGGCAAAGAGGATCTTTTCCGCACTCGCGGACCACGGGGTGAACGTGATGATGATTTCCCAGGGATCCAGCGAGGCAAACATCTCATTGATTATTGAAGAGGGGCACCTGGACCAGGCGGTCGACGCCCTTACCGGGATCCGGAAAGAGGGGATCGTACGGGATATCGTCCGGGACCGGAACGTTGTTGCTATCGCCGTGGTCGGGGCGGGTATGGCGGGGACCCCCGGGATCAGCGGACGGATCTTCACTGCGCTGGGGAAGGCCGGAGTAAATGTGATGATGATATCCCAGGGGTCGAGTGAAGTAAATGTCTCCTTTGTAGTGCGGCAGCAGGACGGTCCGAAGGCGGTCCAGATCCTGCACGATGAATTCCGCCTTTCCGAGGATCACGATGAGTAAGTACACGTACCGCTCGGCCGGCGTGGATATCAATCTCGCCCGCGATTCGATCGCCGCACTTACCGGCAGGATCACGTACCGCCGGAA
>JAJRCL010000060.1 GCA_028679035.1 Methanomicrobiales archaeon
CCCCACAGGTTTGGAGACAGGGCCGTTATGCCGATAATAACGGCAATGGCGGCAAGCACCAGAACCGCTGCAATGAGAATGATCACTTCCTTTTTCATGGGAATCACTGAATCCTCCGATAGGGAGATGAGGATATAGCATTTTCGTCAGACGTCAGAAAAAAATGGAGTATTTTTTGGAAGATTTCCTGGCACTATCAGCAGCATTTAAACGCTCATGTGAGACCAGCCGGACTTTGGATATTTCGGATATTCTCTCCGCGTTGGAAATGTACCCGCACACACAGATATCTTTATAAAGAATTATTGGTAACAGGATAATCACAATTGTGATTCACAATTGTGGATTCCAATCTCAACCATTCTCAGCCAGGGTGGCAGAGTGGCAATGCGTCTGACTGCAGATCAGATCTAAATGAGTTCGATTCTCATCCCTGGCTCTGGAACTATGGATTTACGGGTTCACAAGACATTTGAGGCGTTATTCCTCCTGGAAGATATCCGGGAAATTTTCCGGCAGTCAACACCGAAGGGGCTGACAAAAGCAGAAAAGGAGAGATTCTCGCAATTAATCACCGGTCTGAAAAAAATCATTGATGAAATGGAAACGGGGAAAGGGACACCCGCATCTTCGAAGATCGTAGGATCGATCGACCTGCGCACCCGCGAGGAGGAGTGCATCAACATTCACCCGATCCAGCGGGGAGGACGGCTCACCCCGGAAGCACGGAAAGCGGTTATTGCCTACGGAGATGGCTACTCCACCTGTGATTTCTGCCGCAAGCCTTTCCGTCTCGACAAGATCACACGTCCCGGAATCCTTGACTTCCATGAGGAACTCGCACAGTTCGTGGGTATGGACCAGGCACGGGTCGTCCCCGGTGCACGCCGGGGCTTCCAGGCAGCGGTTTCTGCGGTCGCAGAGAAAGGCGATACGGTGATTGTATCGGCACTTGCCCATTACACCGAGTTCCTTGCCGCGGAACAGGCGGATGCGATTGTAAAAGAGGTACCGCTGAGTCCGAGGAACCTGATAACGTCGGATGCAACGGCACAGAAAATCGAGGAGGTAAGCAGGGAGACCGGAAAATTACCGGCATTGATCATGATAGACCATTTCGATTACCAGTACGCGAACGAGCATGATGTCTTGGGAATCGCAAAAGTTGCGAAACAGTACGGGATACCATTCCTCTACAATGGGGCATATTCTGTCGGCATCCGCCCGGTAAACGGAAAAGAGATCGGCGCCGACTTTGTCGTGGGATCCGGCCACAAGAGCATGGCTTCAGTCGCGCCCAGTGGCGTACTCGCCACAACCAACGAGTGGGCGCCCAAAGTATTCCGAACGACCCGGATGGTCGGGGATATCACGAAACGGAAGTTTGGGATTAAGGAGGTCGAGATGATGGGCTGCACGCTGATGGGAGCAACACTGCTCTCCATGATGGCCTCTTTCCCCGCCGTCAAGGAGCGCACGCAGCACTGGGACGAGGAGCTGCAGAAGACCAACTACTTCCTGGACCAGTTCCAGCGTGTGCACGGAAGCACGGTACTCTCTGAGTATCCGCGGAAGAACACCCTCACAAAGGTCGACACTACCGGAAGCTTCGATACGGTGGCAAAGACCCACAAGCGCCGGGGATTCTTCTTCAGCGATGAGCTGGCAGGGCGGGGCATTGTCGGGGAGTTTGCCGGTGCGACCCGCACCTGGAAGCTGAACACCTACGGGCTTACCTGGGACCAGATCCGGTACCTGGCAGAATCGTTCGTCGCCATCGGCGAGAAGTACAACATCCCTGTTACCGGGTGAGTTACATGAGTGGACGAAAATACGGACTTGACACCATTGCCCTTCACGCAGGGCAGACGCCCGATCCGACGACCGGATCCCGGGCTGTACCTATCTATCAGACTACATCATATGTCTTTAAAAGCACCGAGCACGCGGCAAACCTGTTCGCGCTCCGGGAGCTCGGGAACATCTATACCCGGCTCATGAACCCGACGACGGATGTGTTCGAGCAGAGAGTTACCGCGATCGAGGGAGGTACCGGCGCACTCGCCGTCGCATCCGGACAGGCAGCGGAGACGCTGGCCCTTCTTGCCATTACGCGTCCGGGGGATGAGATCCTATCAGCAAACAACCTCTATGGCGGGACCTACGAGCTCTTCAACTACACCTTTCCGAAGCTCGGGAGAACGGTGAAATTTGTCGAGTCCTCGAAGCCGGAGGAGTTCCGGGATGCAATTACACCAAAGACCCGGGCGATCTTTGCCGAGACGATCGGCAATCCCAAGCTCGATGTGCCGGACTTTGCAGCGATCGCCAGGATCGCACACGACGCCGGTATTCCGTTTGTCGTGGACAACACTGTGGGCATCACCCTCGTCCGGCCGATCGAGCATGGGGCAGACATTGTTGTCCATTCCGCAACAAAATTCATCGGCGGGCACGGGACTTCGATCGGTGGAGTGATCGTCGACTCAGGAAAGTTTGCCTGGGATAATGGCAAATTCCCGGAGTTCACGGAACCGGACCCGAGCTACCATGGCCTGAAGTACTGGGATGCCTTCGGGAACTTCCCGGGCCTGGGCAATGTCGCCTTCATTTTCAAGGTGCGGGTGCAGCTCCTGCGAGACATGGGTGCTGCGCTCTCGCCGTTCAATGCATGGCTCTTTCTGCAGGGCCTCGAGACGCTGCCGCTGCGAATGCGTAGGCATACGGAAAATGCGATGAAGGTTGCCACGTTCCTTTCGACACACCCGAAGGTATCCTGGGTGAACTACCCCGGACTTCCCGGGCATGCGGGCCATGAACTTGCCCGGCGGTACCTGAAAGGTGGATACGGGGCGCTGATCGGCTTTGGGATCAAGGGAGGAAAGACAGCGGCGGTGAAATTCATCGAGTCGGTCCAGCTCTTCTCCCACCTTGCCAATATCGGGGATGCAAAGAGCCTGGTCATTCATCCGGCAACGACGACCCACCAGCAACTGAGCGCGGAAGAGCAGAAAGCCACCGGGGTTACTGAAGACTTTATCCGGCTCTCCGTCGGCCTCGAAGATCCAGAAGACCTGATCTACGAACTCGACCAGGCATTATCGAAGGTATGACCGTGAAAAACCATTGCCAGGGAACCGTCGAAACATCCTCGTACCGGATGGATGAACCTCTGGTGCTGGAGAGCGGAGTGACCCTCGGGAACATCACCATCGCGTACGAGACGTATGGGAGGTTAAACACCGAGCGCAACAACGCGATCCTGATCTGCCATGCACTCTCGGGAGATGCGCACGCAGCCGGGATCCATGCAGTGGACGGGCGACGGGGGTGGTGGGATATCGCGATCGGACCAGGGAAAGGATTCGACACGGACCGGTACTTCGTGATCTGTTCGAACATTATCGGGGGTTGCAAAGGGTCCACCGGCCCATCTTCGGTCAATCCGGAAACTGGCTCGCCTTTTGGCGTAACATTTCCGGTCATTACGATCCGGGATATGGTGAATGCCCAGAAACGTCTCATCGACCATCTGGGGATACGCCAACTCTACGCGGTAGCGGGAGGGTCGATGGGAGGCATGCAGGTACTCCAGTGGGGGGTGACGTATCCGGAAATGGTCCGCAAGCTCGTCGTAATCGCATCCTGCGCCTATTCCACGCCCCAGCAGATCGCGTTCAATGAAGTCGGACGCCGGGCGATTATGGCTGATCCGGCCTGGAATAACGGTGACTACTATGGCGGAGAGCCTCCGGTCCAGGGCCTCGCTCTCGCCCGGATGGTCGGGCACATCACATACCTTTCCGATGCATCGATGCATGCGAAATTCGGCAGGAATCTGCAGGACCGGAAGAACATCGCCTATGACTTCTCTATGGAATTCCAGGTCGAGAGCTACCTGCATCACCAGGGTGATACGTTTACCCGGCGATTCGATGCGAACTCGTACCTCTACATCACTAAAGCGATCGATTATTTCGACCTCACCCGGAACGGTTCCGTGATCGACGGGTTGCGGAAAATCGCATCACAGGTACTGGTCATTTCGATAACATCCGACTGGCTTTATCCTGCATACCAGTCGCAGGAGATAGTCTCAGGGCTTACGGCGAACGAAACGGATGTCCAGTACTGCGAGCTGCGCTCCAATTACGGTCATGATGCATTCCTGCTGGAAGGCGGACAGTTGAATTACCTGCTGTCGCGTTTCCTTTCCCACACCGTGGTCCGTGACGTGATGATTAACAATGTCCCGACCATCGCCGAGAGGGCATCCATCACCGACGCGGCACGTCTCATCATTGAAAAGCAGGTGAATCACCTGCCGGTGCTTTCCGGCGATCACCGGCTTGTCGGGATTGTGACGTCGTGGGATATCGCAAAATCGGTTGCACACCGTCATGAAAACCTTGAAGCGATCATGACGAGGAACGTCATCACGACGACCGCGGATGAACCGGTGGAGAAGGCGGCAAAGATGATGGAACGGCATACTATATCGGCGCTGCCGGTCGTTGATGACGAAATGCACGTCATCGGCCTGATCTCAAGCGAAGGGATCAGCACTCTCGTCGGAAGGTGTTCATGAGAATCCTTTCGATTCATGCGGATTATATCCGGTACAAGGTCACCAGAAAAACAAGAATTGCCGAGGAACCGGCCGTGTGGGAGGATGAGATGCACGATTGTGTTGTCCTTTTCACCTGTATTGAGAAGCTGGACGAAATCAACCCGTCCCTGGTGATCGAAAGCGCCGCAAAGAGCGTGATGGAACGTCTCGGAAAACTGAAAGTGCACAGAGTCATGGTCTTCCCCTATGCACACCTGACGAGATCCCTCAGCGCACCGGGAACGGCATTACAGGTCCTTAAAGGGCTGGAAGATACTCTGCGTGGAAGAGACTTTGTCGTGAAGAGGGCACCATTCGGGTGGTACAAGGAGTTCGAGCTGAAGAGCAAAGGGCATCCGCTCGCTGACCAATCGATGACGATCTGTCCGTACCAGGGTCGCGAATGCGACTTCGAATGTCCCTACTGCCACAGCCCGTTACGAACCGGGGACGGAACAGGAGACGGAACACCTCATCCGGTGGGAACGCCGGAAAAAGCAGGTACCGGGTGTGCAGGAAGGGCAGCAAACCCGGTGGGGCTGGAAAAATACCCATGACAGAGGTAGAGATCACGCAGAAACGGGCACTGCTCCTGATGGGCTGCCCGGAAGTTCCGGTCCAGACGGGTATCGGGCTCTATCTCGGCTGGCTCCTGAACAGTATCGGGTGGGACGTTAAGACCGCGGGGAACCCCTCGGTACTGCAGCTGTTCCGGGTGTCGGATCCGGAAAAGCACTATATACGGAAAATAATGGATCTCGATAAATCCATCGCAGACATCGTGGAAAATGGAGAGCAATACGACCTGTGCGTCGTGTTTGCCCATAATGATGCAGGTATTTCCTACGCAGCGACGATGCATCATCTTCTGAAAGGGCGCCTGATGGTGATTGTATTCGGCAGGAACGCAGAGACCCTTGCCAGTCAGATCGACTTTCCCTGCGAGAAGATTGTCGAGAAAGCGGTCCACAATCCGATGGTGCTGAAGAAAAAAATCAACGAGGCATTCGGATGGCGTGCATCGACGAGCTAGAGAAGGAAGTCCTCCTCTCCGGAGCATCCTTTGCGGAATGCCGTGCGTATGTCGAGGGGCGCTATACGGAAGTGTACTATGTCGACCCCGGCTACAAAATCTTTGACAAGCACATCATCGGGATTCCACCGATTGCTGTCGGGATCGAGCAGGATTCCGTCATATTTCCCTTCACAAAACCCTGCTATGGGACCTTCCTTCTGAAAATGGAAAGCCAGGAGGAAGCGGATCGTATGCGATCCCTCGGAAGGAGAAAAGGGACGAAAAAATCCCGGTAGGAAAGACTGGAAGGAAGGACGAAATGGAAATGTTGTGGCTGGTACGGTATTCAGAGATCTTCCTGAAGTCAGATCCGGTACGGAGACACTGGGAACGGATCCTCATTGCAAATATCAAAACGGTCCTCCCCACTTCGCATGTAAACAATGAACGGGGACGGATATGGCTGAGGGGAGAGGTTGATCCTGAGAAATTACTTAGGGTATTTGGGATCGCGTCGTTTTCACCCTGCGAGATGGTTCCCCTCACCGATCTCGTTCCGGCCGTCCTAGATTTCTGCTCACGAAATAACCTCACAGCTTCCCGCTCCTTTGCCGTTTGGGTGAAAAGGGTCGGAAAACACAAGTTCCATTCCACAGATCTTGCACGGCAGCTTGGCTCCGTGATAAGCGAAACATACCCGCAGCTGCAGGTGAATCTGGATACACCGGAACGGGAATTGTTTGTCGAGGTGCGAAATGACAACTGCTACCTCTTTACCGAAGTAATCCGCGGTCCGGGCGGGATACCTCTCGGGGTGGAGGGGACCCTCGTCTCCCTTCTCTCCGGGGGAATCGATTCACCGGTCGCGGCCTGGATGATGATGAAGCGTGGGTGCCGAATTATTCCCATTTTTATACGGCTGGAACGGTATCTGGATGAGACCACTGCCGCGCGGGTGTCTGCTGTTATGGAGCGGCTGCGGCAGTACCAGCCCGATATTGTACTAAAGACGATAGAAGACAGTTATCTGTCAGGCGCAAAACAGGTCCTGGCAGGTGAAGGGGCCGAAAAATTCACCTGTCTCATCTGTAAACGGCGTATGTACCGCCTTGCTGAGGAAGTGGCCCATTCGTGTGGGGCAAAAGGGATCGTGACCGGCGAATCCCTCGGCCAGGTTGCTTCCCAGACGCTGGATAACCTTCAGGTTCT
Source organism: Methanomicrobiales archaeon (assembly GCA_028679035.1). Taxonomy (GTDB): domain Archaea; phylum Halobacteriota; class Methanomicrobia; order Methanomicrobiales; family JACTUA01; genus JAJRCL01. Next base: position 6,834 of record JAJRCL010000060.1, read on the forward strand.
CTCCAAAGCCACAACACTCCCCTTCTATCGTCCCCTGATCGGTCTGGATAAGGAAGAGATCATCCGCATCGCCCGGGAAATCGGCACATTCCTTCCCTCAACAAAACCAGCGACCGGGTGTACTGCTGTGCCGGAAAAGCCGGCAACAACAGCGGACAGCGAGAGAATCCGGAGACTTGAAGGATTGATCCAGGCCCGCGGCTCTTCACGCAGAATCCCCGGCGATCATAACTCAGGGGAGCGCAATGTTCTTCCCTGATACCCGCACTTCTGGATGATTGCAATGGCACGGATGTATGATGATATCACCTGGACTGTGGGAAATACGCCTCTTGTACGCCTGAACCGCGTCACCGGCAGTATTACGGCGGAAATAGTTGCCAAGCTCGAGTCATTTAACCCGCTGGGGAGCATGAAAGACCGCGTCGGGGTTGCGATGATCGAAGCAGCGGAAAGTCACGGGCAGATCGGACCAGACACCATCATTCTCGAGCCAACCAGCGGAAATACCGGAATTGCTCTCGCATTTGTCTGCGCCGCACGGGATTACCGGCTTACGCTCGTGATGCCGGAAACGATGAGTGTCGAACGCCGCAAGCTGCTCAAAGCGCTGGGTGCGAATCTTATCCTCACCCCCGGGAAGAAAGGAATGCAGGGGGCCATCGAAAAGGCAGAGGAGATGGAAGCGGCGGATCCGGATCGATATTGTGTCCTGCAGCAGTTCCGTAACCCGGCCAATCCTGCCGTTCACCGGTGCACCACCGCAGAAGAAATCTGGCGGGATACCGATGGAAGAGTCGATATACTCGTCGCAGGCGTCGGTACCGGAGGGTCGATCACCGGTATTGCCGAGGTGATCAAACCACGCAAACCCGGTTTCCGTGTCATTGCCGTGGAACCTGCTTCCTCTCCGGTACTGGCAGGCGGGCAGCCGGGCCCTCACCGGATCCAGGGTATCGGGGCTGGATTCATTCCGGAAGTGCTCCGGCAGGACTTTATCGATGAGATTGTCCCGGTGACTGATGAAGAGGCATTCGCAATGACCCGCAGGCTTGCCAGGGAAGAAGGAATTCTTGCCGGCATTTCTTCGGGAGCTGTGGTACATGCTGCACTCACGGTTGCGAAACGACCGGAAAACCAGAAAAAACTCATCGTCGTCCTGCTTCCCGACACAGGAGAGCGGTACCTGAGTATCCCCGACCTGTTTGAAGAGCAGCCGGGAGAATAGCTATGGTGTTGACACGTGTCCGTGAAGATATCAGAACGGTGTTTGCCAAGGATCCGGCAGCGCGTACAACCCTCGAAGTCATTCTCTGTTATCCGGGTCTGCATGCGATATGGATGCACCGGGTCAGCCACTTTTTCTGGACACACCGTTTCCGCCTACTCGGCCGGTTTATCTCCCATGTGAACCGGTTCTTCACTGGTATCGAGATCCACCCGGGTGCATCCCTCGGCCGGCGGTTCTTTATCGATCATGGGATGGGTGTAGTGATCGGGGAGACTGCCGAGGTAGGGAATGATGTTCTGATGTACATGGGAGTCGTGCTCGGCGGAACAGCCCTCGAGAAGGTGAAGCGGCATCCCACGATTGGGAACAACGTGATCATCGGTTCCGGTGCATCGGTACTCGGGCCGATCGCAATCGGCGATGGGGCAAAGATCGGGGCAGGGTCGGTGGTTGTCCGCCCCGTCCCGGCCGGTGCAACCGTCGTGGGGGTACCCGGAAGGATCGCCGGCCGCCAGTGTCCCCCTTCATCCATCGACCTCGGGCATGGTGATATGCCGGACCCGATGCTCCGTGTCGTAAGCAGGCTGCTGGACCGGCAGAACCGTCTTGAGGGCAGAATCCGCGATCTGGAGCTGGTAACCCCCGGCGGTCCCGAAGGAAAGGCAAGGAGGGAATCCCTCGCATTGGAAGAGAAGGTGCGGGAGGCGCTCCGGGAAGTGATCGATCCGGAGGTCGGGATTGACGTCATTGACCTTGGTCTCGTCAAGGAGATTCTGGTGAAGGACAATGATGTCGAAGTGGATATGGTACTAACGACGAAAGGATGCCCCCTTGTGACTTACCTTACCGATCAGGTGCGGCGGCGGGTTGAAGGGATACCCGGCGTTGGTGCAGTAGATGTAAGGATTCTTGATGAGCCATGGGACTGGAGCCGGTTCGTCCGGCAGAATGATATGCTGGTTCAATTATGAACCCCCCCGGAATCGCATTCAGAAGTCCACCGTGCAGGTCATACACGGAGGCGTGAATTTGACGGATGAAATGACGCCCGAAGAAAAAGCAGAACTCATCAGCATCGGGAGTGCTGCGATTGATCCAGAACTCCTCCCTCCGGCGCTGAAAACAACTGCCACTGCCGGCCCGGGAGCCGGGGGTACATCCTTTTTTATCCGATCCGGTACGCGGAGGGTGCGCCTGTCTGTTAACCCGAATTCCCCTCTCCGGGTCGTGAAAGAAGGGGATGGTGTCGCAGTACTGAGGAATGGCGTGGTTATCGCGCATGGGATCCTCGAACGTCCGCTCTGTCACTGCCCCCGGCAGGCTTACATCACGATCTCTGAGCGTTGCATCTTCAACTGCAGATTCTGCCCGGTCCCGAAGCTGCAGGGCAGTGTCAAGGACATCCCGACCGTTCTTCGCATGGTGGAGGAGACGGCTGCATCCGGGGAGCTGGAAGCAATTTCCCTGACAAGCGGGGTCGCAGAGTCCCCGTACCGTGAAACGGAGAGGATGGTGGAAGTGGTTAGGGCGTTGTCCTGCAGGTACGACCTTCCTATCGGAGTATCCATCTACCCGACATGGCGATCCAGCGAGGATCTCTATTCGGCAGGAGCAGCAGAGGTAAAATACAATGTCGAAACCATGGATACCAGAATTTTTTCCCAGGTCTGCCCGGCTCTTGAGCACCCGTTTATTCTCTCGTCCCTGAAAAAAGCGGTGAAGATATTTGGCAAAGACCACGTTGCCACGAATATCATCCTTGGCCTTGGAGAGGACGATGCGTGTGTGCGGGAAGGTGTCACCGAGCTCGCATCAATGGGGGTGATTCCCATTCTGCGACCTGTTGCAGCGTCACCGTTGCGGCAGGGAGAGATAACCATCCGTCGCCCGGATCCGGATCGTTTGCTCCGTCTCGCACGCATGTCCCGGGAAATTTTTACTACCTTCGGGCTGCGGCCGGATCGGGCAAAAACAATGTGTCTTCTCTGCACGGGTTGTGACATCACCCCCTTCCGGGACGTGTAGAGAAAACAGAATAATTGTTAGAGGATATCATCAACCCCGATTTATCTATTCCTGGACAATGACAGAATTTGCGGAGCCCATGGATACCGGTCTACGACCCATCGCTTACGGACCTGATGCACTTCTGATCCAGAGGCCCTTCTCCTCCGGACTCCCTGAGGTGGCGGCAGATATCACAGATCCGCGGCGTAATATCTTCGACCGTCCCCTCTTTGACATCCTTCGCGAGTTGCTGGATAAGCACCTTCACCTCAGCAGATAATTCGATCCGGTACCCCCGTTTCTTTGTCAGATACTGGGATACTGCAGAGGGGGCCATATCCAGAAGCCGGGCTGCCTCGAGTTGCGAAACCCCGTTTTTTACAATTTCTTCTGCAATTGCTGCACGGATTGCCGGCAGCACGTCCCAGACGATAGTCTGACAGGGGACTTTCATACCATCACCCGTCGGGTATCCGCAGGGAAAGGGAACCGCTCTTCACAATTGTGATTTGTCTGTCCACCGCATAAGGGTTTGCACGTCGTTCACGCAATTCAGGAATTCCTGACGAAAGGAACGCATGCCGTTTGAGAAGCAATCAAGAACCCATATTATTGGGAAGCAACGATCCTTCTTCTGCTATGTCTGTCCACGTTTTCGGTGTCACCGGTCTTCCACTGATCCATCCCGGAGACGATCTTCCCGCTCTCCTCTGCGGAAAGGTCGGATTTTCCGATGGGGATATCCTCTGCCTCGCTTCAACAGTATACTCAAAATCAAAGGGATACGTGCGAACTCTTGCGTCCATCACCCCCGGGCCTGTTGCCCTGCAGATCGCCGGACGGGATCACGAGGACCCGCGGTTTGTGCAGTCCGTGCTGGATGAGGCAACGGAGGTCCTTCTCGATGACCCGTTCATCCTTTCGGAAATGGTCCACGGCCATATCGGGGTGCGTTCGGGCGTCGACCGGAGTAACATCGAAGACGGTTTCGTCATCCTTCTGCCCCCCGACCCGAAGGCAGCGGCAGAGGATATCCGCACCCGGATCCGGGAAATTTCCCGGGCGGACATCGGTGTGATCATTACCGACACGGTCGGCAGAGCCTTTCGGAGGGGACAGACCGGCCATGCGATCGGGTGGAGCGGGATGCCGGCGATTCGGGATTTCCGTGGGGATCAGGACCTGTTTGGTCACACCCTGCAGATCACGGAGGAGGCGGTCATCGATGAAATCGCAGGATTTGGCAATTTCATCATGGGCGAGAGCAACCAGGGGGTCCCGGCGGTCGTTTTCCGCGGTTGTGGCCGGTGGAGCGGGCACGACAACCTCTACTTCAGTCCCAAAGAGGATGTTATGCGCAAAGCCCTTAAATGCCTGCAGGAAAAACGGAGCATACGTTAGAAACCAATCTTTACATTGGCAGAACATTCCGTCTTCTGGAGAGGGACAGTCATCATGCCCGTATCTTCCAGAGATACCGAAATCGGATGAAAAGAATAATATTGCAGCGAAGTTACCACTGCGCAGAGAATAAGGAGAACCTTCCATGGTAAAAATCACTATCGATCGGCCGGACTGCACAAGCTGTGCCTCATGCTGGACCGTATGTCCTGATGTATTCGAGGAGAACCCTGATGATTCATTCAGCCAGATCTGCGAAAAATTGCGCATCGGCGGTGACATTGCCCAGGGAGAGATACCGGACGAATTCACTGCCTGTTCAGCCGAAGCGGCAGATCTCTGCCCGGTCCAGATCATTCACCTCGAATAGATGAAATGCCAGCTCGTAAACCTGCCTTGCACAGGTGCATTGGGCAGGACATTGCGAGAAGGGATATTGGCACTATGCAGAATCGGATTCCGTACGTCCGGAAATCCCTGAAGCACGGGTGAACAGGCAACGTTCACAAATGCATGGAAACCGTCCCGGAAAGGCGCTAATACAAAAGTGGTTCGCGCAGGCCCACAAGAGGATCAGGGACGGTGGTTGCCATGCTGCGAACCTTATGCTGTGTGGTTGAGCGTATAATAATTAGTTTCTGTTTTGAGATTATCGAAAAAATCGGTCAATACGGGCGATCGGGTTACGATTCAGGGCCCGATTCCCGAAGGTAATTAGCGATCGATCTGCCTCCGGTCGTTCAATCGATCCGAATCTTTTTTATCAATTGGATGATCGCTCTCGGATCGTCAGTGAGATAGTGCTTATATAACAAAAAACTCAGGTCGAAATTTTCCTGTATTTTTAAATAGGGGGAGCAACAATACCGCAAGAACTCCTCAGGAGGATCAGGGATGGTTGAAAAAGCGACCGGTCCATGCTCCGGGGGAAGGGGAGCGATGGATCCGAACAAGATCTATACAGGCGGAATTTTCCGCCTGCGACGAACGGATGATCAGACTCTCCAGATCGTCATGCCGGAAGACGCAGCCTCGTTTGGCCTGTTCTGGGTGCGGGATGTGTACCCCGATGGGTCCGTTTTCTTCCGGCCGGAACGATCCGGGGTAAACCTGCGCAGCGTTGCAGTCCTTCTCTCCAGGGAAATTATCCAGGAGCTGGAAAAAGTACGTGCCGATTCATGCCTTTCCGATATTGATGGAGCTCTGCGCCTCATTCTCCACCGGTACCGTACCTGCACGGGTACCGATGACAAAAAGACCGGTAGCGGGGATGCGACAGAGGAGGGTAATAAACCCGCATGACTCAGGAGAGACAGGCGGCGGACCCTGTGATGCGTTCCGGATGCGTATAAATATTCATCTTACTCCCGCGAACAAACCCGATGATGCACAACCCGTTCTTCGCTGCCACGTCCACTGCAAGACTCGTGGTTGCTCCCCGGGATGCGATGACCGGAATGTTCGCAACCAGACATTTACGCACCATTTCTGAGGAGATCCTCCCCGA
>JAJRCL010000242.1 GCA_028679035.1 Methanomicrobiales archaeon
AACTTAAATGTCATCCCGAACGACAGAGAGGGATCTTCTAACTACCATTAAGTACAAGATTCCTCGCTCTGGTCGGAATGACAAAGAGAGTCAGTTTCAGACTTTTGCAAAACCATCAATTTCGAGTTTTGAGTTATCAGTTTTGTATTAACTCAATATTCAAAAGCTTATTATATGTTTTGCGCCATTATGTAAGCGCGTGCCGTTTTTGCGGTTATACTCTGCCTGCAGCCCGGAGCAGCGCGAGAGCCGTTTTGCCGTCATTTATCTCCCCATCCAGGGCCATTTGTACGGCTTGTTTCAACGGAATTCGCACTGTTTCGATATCTTCTTAATGCTCTGGGTCTGCTTCTCCCTGGGAGAGTTCGGTGGCAAGAAAAAGGTGTACGACTTCATCGAAAACGCCTGGAGATGGTTGGATAATACCCAGGGTTTCAAGCCTGCCAGCAACAAGTCCGGTCTCTTCAGTCAACTCCCGCAATCCGCACTGGGCCGGCTCTTCACCGACATCGAGACGGCCGGCAGGCAGCTCCAGCATTATGGCGTCAACTGCAGGACGGAGCTGACGGATAAGAGTTACAGAACCATCCGGGTGGAGCGGCAGCACGCCCACTCCTCCCGGATGTCGCACTACCTGGAATACATGCCAGCCTTTTTCTCCCACCATTACTTCCATCTGTTCAATGTTTACCACCAATCCTTTAAAAAGCATGGATTTGTTTCTGGTTATCATATGTTTCAACTACCTCTTTTAGTCAGACCTGGAGCATTTCGGATTTAAGTGATGTCACACAAAGTTTGTTTCGTGTTTTTTGTTGTGATTATTTTGTTTTACTCTCTCTTTATGATATGCTTTTCATAGGCATAAATAAAAGAGGCTCAAAACATACAGCAAGGAGTTTTTTAATGAGAATATGTTTATATTTGGCAGCATCGAGTATGCTTGTACTAATGAGCGGCTGCAACATGTTCAGGACCTGGCAAGCTATCCCACCTCCGGGTGGCTGCGATCAATGCCATACCACACCAATCAATAAAAACTGGTTCCTTGCCTATCAAGCTCCAGTACTCAGCGATGAAAAGGGCAAGATGTATTTCCAGACGCAACAATACAACATGCCGAATACAACGAAACCTGCATCAGCTCTCGAGCTAAGAAAAGTTCAGGATGTTAAATGTTTTGCATGTCATAAATCCCCTGACATGGCTCACAAAGAACGAACGGGACGTTTTCATCATTAAAGAATCTTTGCTGGAGGATGGCAGATCGCAACCGGATTTATGGAATTTTGAAGGCGAACGCAATATCCCAGCCATAAACTCCGAATGACAAACAATTTCTTTTTCAATTCGGAAACGTAAGTTTTACATCCTGGCCAGAAAACAAGGGTTGTACGGAGGAATGCATTACTACGCGGAACTGTTAAGACCGCCAATTGACACGCCAGGCGGAAAAAGACCTTTTCCTGATGGAAACTATTTGCTTACCGATTCAGAAACGGAATTTAACACTTGCAAAGCTTCCGCAAGCGGCTCACCCTCCCCTTCCACCCAATGTATCACGATTCCATTCCGTTCCATGCGGCGAAACCAGGTCTCCTGGCGTTTGGCGAAGTCATGGATTGCGCTGTTGAGCTGCTGAAACATATCATTTCTGTTCAATTCGCCCCGCAGGTATCTAGCAAGAAACCTGTATTCGAGACCGTAAAACTCCAGAGTTTCATACGAAACGCCGTTCCGGTGAAGACGCTCTGCCTCTTCGATCCAACCACACGGTAAGCTGTGTGTCAACCGCTCGGTGTTCCGTCGGCGGAGTGCGCCCCGTTCCCATCTGATCCCGATTACTAGCGGGTTTAAACTTGGAAAACAAGGAACCGGGCTTTCCGCCTCAAATTCGGCGATTTCAATAGCTCTCAATAGCCGGTTGCGGTCCAGGAGATCGGTTGAATTATGTAACTTGGGATTGGCAATCTTCAGCCTTCGGGCCAAACCATCCAGTGGCACGTCGGCAAGCTCAACCCGCAATGCCTGATTAACCGGAACCTCCACCAGCCGGTAGCCTTTCAGCACTGCATCGAGATACATTCCGGTCCCCCCTGCGAGGATCGGTAGCCGGCCCCGGCCGCGAATCCCGTTGAAGGTCTCAAGAAATAAACTTTGGAATCTAAAAACATTGAACTCGGCACCCGGATCAAGTATGTCGATAAGGTGATAGGGAATATTGCCATACTCTGCAAGGTCTTTACCGGTACCGACGTCCATTCCCCGGAACACCTGCCTGGAATCGGCCGAAATTATCTCACCGTCAAGGACACGGGCCAGCTGCACCCCCAACCTTGTCTTGCCTGAAGCGGTGGGACCAAGTATTACCAAAAGATCGTACGACACAGAACTCCTTTTATCCTAAGCCGCAAAGCCGGAACAAAACAACAAAAGCTTTTTTGCCTCAAGATTACCTCATGATTACTTGGATTTATGTTGTAAATCTTGTGTAATCTTGAAGTAATCGTGAAGCTGAAAACAGTTTGAATCAATAAGTAGCCGGATATTTTGCTCAGTACGTATAAACTTACGAGACGTAAGAGACTACGCTGTTTCCGTCATTCCGGCGACCGCGTGCCGCTTTAGCTTTAGCGGTGGCGCAAAGCCGGAATCCAGTCTTTTGAGCTGCATTGCGTTTTCCAAGTTTACTTGTCAGAAGTTTTTCCTCTGGCGAGGGCTATCCCCCACTCAATATCGGAAAAAATTGCCGAACTTTCACTGGTCTGGATTGTTTTTGGGCATGACAGCTCAACCAGCGACCGCAACATGAAAAGAAACCATTCCCTGTTATCGTGCATAGGTGGAATGGCGTGGGTGTGGGCAAGATAGGCGACAGCCCGCACCAGGATATTCGCATCTC
>JAJRCL010000061.1 GCA_028679035.1 Methanomicrobiales archaeon
GGGGAGTCTGCCACCTGAGCAGCGAAAGCGCGGGCAAGCCGGAGACCTTCTTCTGCAAAAAGCGAATTGCCGGTCAGGCGGTACAGGGAGATGAGGTTCTGGTAGGAGATGCCGTTTCCGGACGGCACGGCGCCGTCCCGGACCTCACGGGGATTGTGGATAAGGTCGTTCTGATCCCGGGGAGCGAGGAAGAATCCCCCCTCAGGACTACCGAGACAGGAGATGCATTCACGCTGGAGATTGGCTGCCACAGCAAGCCACTCCGCCTGGAAGGTCGTCTCATACAATTCGATCAGTCCCCAGATCAAAAACGCATAGTCATTGCACCGTGCGGTGATGCCGGCTTCATCCCGGAAGAAGCGGTGCTGGAGTCTGCCCTCCCTGCGCATGGTCTGCACGACGAACCGTGCTGCGGAGACAGCCGCACTGGTGAGGTCGGCAGCACCGAAAACTCTGCCGGCACGGGCAAGTGCGGCGATCGCGAGACCATTGGTATCGGTCAGAATCTTATCATCCCGGGCCGGGCGATTCCGCTTTGCACGTGCAGCGAACAGATTACGCCGCACCTTATGGTATCGCGTTTTTTCCTCTTCTGAAAGGGCCGGATAGGGGCGGAGAAGGGCAAGGACATTGATGCCGGAACCCGGCTCAGGGAAATTTCCTTCCCGGCTCAATGAAAGGAAACCGGACGCTTCCTGTGCTCCCTCCGCACCCAGCGCAGCGGCGACCGCATCCCAGGTCCACAGGTAGTATTTCCCCTCCGATCCTTCACTCTCGGCATCTTCCGCGGTATAAAACCCACCTGCCGGAGCGCTGAGGTCACGCAGCACATAGGCGAGTACTTCCCGGGCGGTCAATCGGAATGCATCTTCCCCGGTGGCCTGGAATGCTTCGGTATACGCCAGGGCGCAGAGGGCCTGATCGGTAAGCATCTTTTCAAAATGGGGGATCAGCCATGCCCGGTCCGTTGCGTACCGGTGAAAACCGCAGCCAACCTGGTCGTACACCCCGCCCCGGCGCATGGTGTGGAGTGTTTCGGTTACCATCGTGAGGGCACGCCCTTCCTTTGTCCGGTACCAGTGACGGAGGAGCTGCAGGCACTGGAGTGGCGGGGGAAATTTGGGTGGACCCCCGAACCCCTTGTATTCCCGGTCGAACTGGCGTAGAAATTCCGGGTAGGCCCGTGTAACAAGATCCGGTTCCGGGTCCCGGGGAGTGGTGGTCGCACCCTCGCTGCGTATGGCTGTAATCACGGTTTCCGCGGAAGAGAGCAGGAGCCGGCGGTCCTTTGTCCAGAGCTCGGTGATACGATGCAATACCTCATCGATGCCGGGCATCCCGTACCGGGAATGGGGAGGGAAATACGTGCCTGCATAGAAAGGTAACTTCTCCGGCGTCAGAAACACGGTCAGGGGCCAGCCGGCCCCTCCGAGCAGGAGCAGGGCAGCCTGCATGTAGACATGGTCGATATCGGGACGTTCCTCCCGGTCCACCTTAATCGGGACATAGGACGCATTAATCTGGGCAGCGATAGCAGGATTTTCAAAGGATTCCTCCCGCATGACATGGCACCAATGGCAAGCCGAATACCCGATGGAAAGAAAAACGGGTTTATCCTCGCGGCGGGCTTTTTCGAACGCCGCTTCTCCCCACGGAAACCAGTCTACCGGGTTGGACGCATGCTGCAGAAGATACGGGCTCTTTTCCTGGGAAAGACGGTTCATTATCGTGTCTCCTGGTTGGAATTTCCCGGCAGGCTGATGCCGGTCGATGGATTTTTTATTTCTCCGGACGTTCCGTCAGCCGGACATCATGCCCTTCCCTGGTGATGAACCCTTCCCTCCCGAGTTCCTCCACAACCCCGTACACGCGGTCTGGCTCCTCGGATACGATGGAGGGCAGATCAGCGTACGGGATGATATTCCTGGTAACCAGGCATGCGAGAACCCTGCCCCGCAGCTGCCGCCTGGAACCGGTGAATGGTGCCTGGGTATGATAATGGCTGCTCCGGCGTGCCGAGGAAACCGATCGTTTCTTGAGAAATGAGCCGTAGTCCATGAGCGCGTTGAACCATGTGCGGGGATCTTCGTTTAGGAGAGTCTTCTGGACGAAGGGAAGCAGATCAGCATCCGGAACCTTGTCGTGCCCGGGAAAGAAGAAATGGATAAACACCCTGCGGATATTCACTTCGATGAATGCCAGAGGAAGATTAAAGGAATACACGAGAATCGCGCAGGCTGTTGCACGGCCGATGCCGGGCAGTGTGCACAGAGTATCCGGATCACCGGGGAGAGCACCTCCATAAACGAGCATGATCTGCACCGCGCTTTTCTGCAATGCGATGGCACGGCGGTTGTATCCCATTCCCGCCCATACCCGGAGGATATCCCCGAGGGGAGCTTCCGCAAGGGCCTGGAAATGCGGGAACTGCTCGAGAAACGCCGGGTATTTCACAAGCACCCGTTCGACCTGTGTCTGCTGCAGCATGACTTCTGATACCAGGATTCGGTAGGGATCGGTGGTCTCCCGCCACGGAAGGTGACGCCCGCACGCAGCGTAATAGTCGAGGATGAGAGACCGGAACGCATCGATACGATCGTCGTTGAGCGTTGTTGATCGCAGAGAAATGCACAGAGCCTCCTCCCGTGCAATAAAGGCATCCGGGTCCATTACCACCGGACCATTGGACGGGTACTCCCATGAAACCATAAGGATTGGCCGTTCCGACCCGTGCCCCGTACGGTCCGGGCATTCATCTGAACCGGGAAAGGGTCCAGCAACTATTGCCCATCTTTCGATCTTTTCGACGATGACCGAGCTAAAACCGATACATTATTGAGCAGTACCACGTACCCATTGCAGAGTGGATCCTATGGATATTGTGAAGATTCCACCGATGGAAAAGAAGGACTACGATACACTGATTGAAGAAGGGTACGTCTGCCGCATCGCGTTTATCTGTGAAAAATATCCGTATATCGCACCTTTTCTGTATGTTTTCGACGGGAACTTTATGTATTTCCTTTCCACCCGCTATGGGAAAAAACAGAAATGCTTCGGGGTAAATCCCTACGTTTCCGTGGAGGTCGAACGCTACAGTTGCGATCTTTCATGCTACAATTTTGTCACCCTGCAGGGAAGGCTCGAAGTGGTGGAAGATTCCATCGAAAAAAAGGTGATCCGCCAGAAGTTCATCCGGATGATGCAGGACAAACAGCTCTCCCCCAATATTCTCGCGGCTCTCGGCCATTCCCCACAGGAACCCATCGAATCGATTGCGACAGAGGAGCGTTCCCTCATCTGGCGTCTTACCGGTGTCAGGGATATTGTTGCACTCCGGAACCTGTGAATCCGCAGTATTTAATTTTCGATCTTTTTTTACGGTATTTTCACGAAGAAATCCAGCTGCGTTATCAGAAAACGGGGCTCTTCAGCTGAGAGATACGCACATTTAGAATGGCCTTTAAAAATGAGACCAATTATCACCAGAGAAGGAATTCCAATCCAAGAACCCCAAGGGCAGCGGCCAGGGTCAGCGGTGTGATCAAGAGCCCATACGACACAAACTCACCGAATGTGATGCGTATGTCCTTGTCGCGCAGGATGCTCATCCACATGATCCCGGCAA
>JAJRCL010000062.1 GCA_028679035.1 Methanomicrobiales archaeon
CCGGTCTGGGAGAACTCCAGGACCCGTCGACGGTTCCCAGCCTTGCAGGGGCGCTGCGGGACGTGGATAGCGGTGTTCGCTGGAAGGCAGCGGAGGCACTCGGTAAAATCGGTGAACCCGCCGTCGGAGTCCTTGCTGAAGCCCTTGAAGACGCTGATTCAGACGTTCGCTGGAAAGCCGCTGTCGCCCTCGGTATCTCAGAGAGTCCTGCGGCGATTGATCCTCTTATCCACGCACTTGCGGATCCGGACCTGTTCGTGCGAACGCGGGCTGCTCATTCCCTCTCTGGTTTCGGGGATACCGCTATCCAGCCGGTCCGTTCAGCTCTCGCCAGTCCTGACCCCCTGGTGCGAATTGGGGCAGCTGCCGCCCTCGGCGAGATAGGCGGCGAGAGTGCGACCCATTCCCTTATCCAGGCGTTGGCCGATCCGGATCCATCGGTACGAAAGGCAGCAGTATCGGCGGTGACTCTTCACGGAGAGAAGGCGATTGCGCCGCTCATCGCTTCTCTCAGAATGAAAGAAGTGCAGGATACCGTTGCATCAGTGCTTGCCCACCTCGGAAATTCCGCGGTGGAACCGCTCGTTCATGCACTTGAAAGCCCGGACCCAAACGTGCAGGCCGGGGCTGAGCATGCACTCGGACTCATGGCCAACCCGGATGCAATCCATGCCCTTATTGCGTTCCGGGATGCGCAGAAATGCCGAGATAACGAATGATGAAGAACTATCTGCACGTCGGCCTTATGCCCGGAAAGAACATCGTTTATCTGCCAGATACGGGTTGATTTATTTTTGCGTTGCGAGAGCAGGAATCCAGAGCGACGCGGCAAGGAGGATCAGGACTATTCCGATCAATACGACGGCACTGTTCCCTGAGCTCCAGTACGGAATCCCGATAACCGACAGAATGATACCAAATCCAAAGACCACCTGAGCAATTGATCTAAGGGTTTCGGTCCCCCATTTTGGGGACTCGACATATGAATCAGTCGAATAAAAAACAATCCAGACCATGTCGGATATAATCCATGCCAGGGAAAATCCGACATATACTACAGTAAATGAAAGCGAAAAAGGTAATTTCGCAAAGAATAGCATGTATAATCCGGGAAAAATAATTCCCAACGCAGTCACATTTACTGCAAGGGCGATTTTCTTTCTCACACCCACTTCTTTCCATCCGGTAGCGAACATGATTATCAATGGAGTGTATATGCAATTCATATCGCAGGGAGAGAAATAGATATTGAAAAAGAAAATAGTGTGTTAAAAATGTCTGATACATTGTTTGCCAAATTACTAGCGGCATTCCATGAATACCGGACCTGGGAATTGGCAAACAGGAGACGGTACTGGCATTTCAATATGAATCGCGTAATCGCATTGGGATTCATTCTCTTACTCTGGGCCGCATTTACCGGCTTCACATAGACCGGATTTCTCATCTTTTAATCATCATCGGGTCTGCGATATCCCGTCTTCTTCCTTTGTGAGACAATGGTTATTCCAGGATACGAAACATCCGCGTCCTTTCGTCATCCCTCGTGAATTATGTCTGCGTGTCACGGTAGGTTTTATTCCCCCGGTATTCCAAGGATATGGTGTGTACGGGACATACACGGGCCCAATTTCGATTGAATCCGAACGCTTTACCCTGAACGTGACAAAAGAGGAACAATTTCTCCGGTACACCCGCACGTCCTCCAACCAAAGGGTGGAGAAAATCATTCCTTCCGGAGCTGGAGAGATATCTATTCACCCGGTAGAGCCCGTGAACCTTCCCAGCCATATCACCAAGTTCGTGGAAATCCGGTTCGGCCCGGTAATCCTGACCCCGAACTCCACACAGGAGATTTTCCTCCATTTCCCCGTTGAATTTGGCGTTTTCGTCGGCAAGGGATCGGTAACGGAGAACCTGGATATCTTTTCCTTTTGTGCTCCAAAGTATTCCCTCTACGGGTCACCGGGAAATGGCGTTATCTGTCGCTGGGTAAAAAGTTCCGTATTCTCACGGTTTCCTGCAGCTGACCGGCTGAAGCAGGGAGTGATGCTTCTGCGTATGAAGAACATGTGCCAATCCTATGTGGAAGTGTCCCGGGCGGTCTTTGAGGCGGACGGGATGCGGCTGTTCTTCGGAGATCTGGCAGGGATGTCTGCCGAAATGACAGTCATGAGCTCCGAGGTTGCGGAAACAGTATTCCTTGATAAACCACCGGCGGTGGACATGAAGCCCGCGATCGAACTGTTCCGTGCAAATATCATCCCCGGCATGGAGCTTTATGCGGCATCGAAATTGCCCCGGGTTGAGAGAAACGGGTTTCTGATGGAGTGGGGGCTTGTATGATTCTGGATACACCCATCTACGGGAATATCACTCTCTGGACGATCCTTGCTATCATCCTCATCCTTGTCGCTATCGAAGCAGTGGCGAAGCTGCTGGCACTGAACCTCAAGAAAGCTCTTGCCGACAAGGTAAAGAAATCCGAGCTGGATGCCCTGCTGAAGGGCGTGCACGTCGCGATCCTCTTTCTGGGATTTCTCCTGATTTACCCGCTGGTCGGCGGTGAGCTCTCCGGACTCCTGGTCGCCGGCGGTTTCGCCGGCCTGATCATCGGGTTTGCAAGCCAGAGTGTTGTAGCAAATCTTGTTTCCGGTCTTTTTCTTATTATCGAGCGTCCCATCAAGATTGGTGAGGAGATTGGCATCGGGGAGGTAGAAGGGTACGTGGAGGACATCCATTTTCTCTCTACGCTCGTGC
>JAJRCL010000063.1 GCA_028679035.1 Methanomicrobiales archaeon
GCGACGATTCGGGCTGCCTTTTTCTGGGAAGACTCCATAAAATACCGGTTCAACTGCATCCGGTTCAAAAAACCGAGAAAGGAAGAGGGAATTTCCTCCGAAGCATAACCGATTGCGACCAACCCCATCCCCCGGAGCGTATTCAGCACTTCTCCTGCGTCGAGGACAACCTCGGCCGGTTCATAGCTTTTTTCGTTGATTTCACCTGCGCGTAAGAGGAGCCCGACACGCCGGGCAACCTGTATGTTCAGGAGATCAAACATCACCTGTGGGCCGGTGTCTTTACGAACCCCTTCTTTCTCCTGCTGCGCCAGGAGCTGGTCTTTTATTTTCCGGTACCATGTTTCATTATCAAACAGGATAATGCCGTCAACGATTTTTAGCATCAGATCCAGATCGTCCGCCGCTTGTGCCGAACGTTTTTCTCCTTCCATCCGGCAGGGCAGGGTGACCACCATGAAGATGGGTTCGATAAACGATTTGCGCAGTTCCGGAACAATCGCAGCGACGGCGGCACCCATGCATCCTCCAAGACCGCAGCAGAGCAGCAGCGCGTCAATCCGCACCGTATCCGCACCCTGGATGTAGGACATGATCTCCCCGGAATGAATGGTCTGGCAAATGTCGGAAGACTGGGCAAGGTCCAGAGGGGCAAAATGGAGGCGGGCGGAAACGGGAATATTCCGGAGTGCCATGAGGGTGTTTGCGTCGGTATCGATCGCGATCGGCTGCATACAACCCACTCCGCTCTTCCGGTCATGTTCATAGAGACTGTCCACAATCCGGGATCCCGAACCTCCAAGTCCAATCGCCAGTACTCGCATAATAACCTGGATTGATGCAAAAAGGGCTACGGTGCGTCGTGAACCCTGGTCATGCATGGTCGCCGGAAACGCATATATATTTCTGTTAAATGTTCGGATCCGGACGTTTTGTCTTTATTCAAGCCGGGATTGAATTCCGCGTTTTGACATAGGTCAAATTTAAATTATTAAAGAAAATTACGGGTTTTTTTTAAAAATAAAACTGATAATATTTTATTTTGCCAAATATCACCGGGGATGAGAGCGTTAAATGGTAATTTATTTAACTCTTGCTGGTGCTAATGTTGCTGAGGTGACAACCCATGAGTTATGGCATAGAATTTGTACCAGGCAATGTCAACGTTAGGCAGGTTGTCAACTTCTGCAAACTTGCTGAATCGAAAGACATTGACTATGCATGGATTACCAACCACTACAACAACCGCCACTGCTATCCTACGCTGGCAGCAATCGCCCAGGCGACAACCACCCTGAAAATGGGGCCGGGTATCATGAACGCCTTTACGGACACACCGGCGGCAATGGCCTCTTTCTACTGCACCCTGAATGAAATCTCCGACGGACGTGCAGTCCTCGGTATCGGACCCGGGGACCTGTCGACCCTCCCGAAGCTGTCGATCCAGGCCGAGAAGCCGGTCGCCCGCCTTGAGGAAGCGATCGCAGTGATCCGCAAGCTGTGTGCCGGAGAAGAGGTTACACTGCCCAACAACCAGTTCTTCAAGTACCAGGGCGCAAAACTGACCGGCGTGAACCTCCCGGACAAGAAGAAGGGAGTACCTATCTACGTCGGAGCACAGGGCCCCAAGGTCCTCGAGCTCGCCGGCAAGGTCGGCGATGGCGCACTCATCAACGCGTCCAACCCGAAGGACTTTGCGATTGCGATCCCGATCATCAAGAAGGCCGCTGACGCCGTCGGGAAGAAGAATTTCGATGTGGGCGCGTACACCGCGATGTCCATCGACCGGAGCGAGAAGAAGGCACGCAACGCAGCAAAGATCGTCGCAGCCTTCATTGCGGCGGGTTCACCACCTGAGCTGCTCACCCGCCACGGACTCGACCTGAACAACGTCGCAAAGATCAAGGCAGCCCTTTCCAAGTTCGACTTCAAGACGGTCGGAGAACTCGTTGGTGACAAGGAAATCGACGCCTTCACCATCGCCGGGACGCCCGAAATGGTCAAGCACAAGTGCGACGAGCTCACCAAGGCCGGTGTCACCCAGATCATCTTCGGTTCCCCACTGGGACCGGACATGACCACGTCAATCCGCCTGCTGGGCAAGTACGTCGTATAAAGGCCCCCAAATTACCACCTTTTTTTACTCTTCTCCATGGGAAGTGCGGCACAGAATCACCCGATGTTCAGGATCGAAGAATACTATGCCGGGGACTGCCGTTTGCAGCGACGCTCGGAACGTCTGACGGGTTTACACTGTCGTATCGCCCCGGATCGGCTTAAGCGCGGAATCGATCTGCCTGCAAAATTACCATCGACCCGGAGAGGGTGCCCTTTCTGTCCTGATGCTGTTTTTACAGCGACGACTACGTTTCCCGACGGCTCGCGGATTCTCCGGGGAGAGAGTGTCACATTCCCGAACCGGTTCCCGTTCAGCCGGTGGCACACGGTCACCGTTATTACACACAAGCATTCCGTACACACCTTCACGCAGGACCAGATGGAGAACGCCCTTTCAGCACAGGTACAGTCATTGATCGGCCATACAGGGTACCCCAGTATCAATTGCAATTACCTTTTCACGGCCGGAGCCACCCTTGCCCATCCCCACCTGCAGGGTATCGTGGACC
Source organism: Methanomicrobiales archaeon (assembly GCA_028679035.1). Taxonomy (GTDB): domain Archaea; phylum Halobacteriota; class Methanomicrobia; order Methanomicrobiales; family JACTUA01; genus JAJRCL01. The sequence goes on from JAJRCL010000063.1 coordinate 2,628, forward strand.
CCAGACCGACGACACTCCTGGAACGGTTTCTCCGGGGATCACGACAGTATTTCCGACGGACCGGTAGCGTGTACTGGGACGACCTGGTCGAGCATGAACGTGCGGCGGGAAGGTTTCTCTTCGGTAACGAAATCCCATGGATTGCCAGTGCCGTCCCGCTCGGGGAACGGGAGGTACGGGGGATCCTCCCGGTTGCCACCCTCGATGAGGTGGAGCCCCTGATACCCCGGCTCGCTGCAGATCTCCTTCAGGTCATGGCAGTCTATGCATCCCAGGGAACCCGGGCATTCAATTTTTCAATCTTCTTTGACCGTTCCCGATCGCGGGGGGAATTCCGGGCATTCTGCTCGATGATTGCACGGATCAGTCCGAATGCGTTATCGATATCCGACTCGGCCTTCATGGAACGGATCCACCTGGAACCTGTTGTTCTTACACTCCCCGAGGATCTTGCCCGAACCTTCCGTCGCATTCCTGATTGAGCGTCATCACGTGATCGAACAGCTGTATAAGGAAAGCGCAGGATCTTCTCAACGTACCGTTGTCCGGAATTTTCCTTTGCGATAATTTACGAAAGGGATTCCAAAAAAGAGAGGTTCAGCCCCTTGAATTCACGATTTGACCTGCAGGGGGATTCCACCTGGTCAATAAAACCGGACGTCAGCAGATCTTGGTACCGGGAGGGACGGGGTTCAACGGGATAAGGAGGGACGCGTGCTCTCCTGCGGCCAGCAGCATTCCCCTGCTTTCAAGTCCGAATATCTTTGCCGGCTTCAGGTTTATGATCACAACGACATCCTTCCCGACGAGCTCATCTGGCGCGTAGAAAGGGGCGATCCCGCTGACGATCTGGCGGGTCTCTGCTCCCATGTCTACATCCATGCGGTAGAGCTTCTTTGCTCCCTTGACCGGATCGACCTTCAGTACCCTGCCTGTGCGCAGGTCCATGCGGGAGAATTCTTCAATCGTTACCTGGTCCATGCTCTTTTCTCCGGCCTTTGCCCTGGCCCTGGCGACCCTCCCCTGGAGCACGGCATCCAGCTCGGTCACCTTTGAATCGTCCAGTTTCATAAATACCGGCCGGGGTTCCGGTAACGGCCCGGCTTTGAGCGGAACGAGCGACTCCCGCAGGAAGTGATCCTCCAGCCGGTCGCTGTTGCC
>JAJRCL010000064.1 GCA_028679035.1 Methanomicrobiales archaeon
AAGGGGGCGTCGCGCTTGTCTTTCCGTATTTCTATGAACGGGATCCGGTGGACATTCTGTTTCCCCCGCTGGGGATCGCTTCCCTTGCGGCAGGTCTCCGCACGCTCGGGATCCCGGCAGGCATTCATGATGGCACTTTTGATACATTTGACCGAATGGTGGATGCCATCGTTGCCCAGCAGCCTTCCATAGTCGCGGTTTCCATTATGGTGACGATGAGCCGGAACGCCTTTGCGCTCCTGGATGCGCTGCGTCCCCGTCTTCCGGAAACCCTGTTTGTTGCGGGGGGACCGTTTCCCACGGTGGATCCGGTGCGGTTTGCGACCTGGTTCGACTGCGTCTTTCAGGGCGAAGGAGACTGCTCATTTCCTGCGTTCTGCAACGACTATCTCCGGGTGGATCGGAAGTTTCGTCTGGAGAACATGGATCCGGATCGGTATCCGGGCATCTGCAGGATTCAGGGAACAACGGTGATCGCGTCTCCTCCCCGCCATCAGACCGAAGGAGAACTGAATGCCCTCCCGCTTCCCGACCGCAGCCGGTTTGCTCACGGGAAATACCAGGAGTTCTGGTTGAAGAACACCGGGGTCCGCGTGACAAATCTCATGGTGACCCGGGGCTGCCCGTTTTCCTGCGATTTTTGTTCGCGGCCGGTCTGGGGAAATCATTTCCGCAAAACGGACCTTGACCGGGTTTTCCGGGAGATCGATGTTATCGCCGCTCTCGGATATGATCGCCTTTGGATCGCCGATGACTGTTTCACGCTGGACGACCGGTATCTCCGGGAATTCTGCGAGAAGATGATTGCCCGATACCATCCACTTACCTGGACCTGTCTTTCCCGGGTCGATCGACTGAATCTCGATATGGCCCGCCTCATGCACCGGGCAGGGTGCGTGCGGGTCTATCTCGGTCTCGAATCGGGTTCTGATCAGACGCTCGCGCTCATGGGCAAACGATCCTCCGTCGAAGACGGCAGGTCTGCCGTGCGGTTGTTCCATGATGCCGGGATAGGGACGGCCGGCTTCTTCATCGTCGGCTATCCAGGCGAGGATACAACGGCGATCGAAGAAACGTTTTCGTTTGCGCTCTCCCTGCCTCTCGATGAAGTTTCCTTCAATGTGCCACTCCCGCTTCCCGGAACCCCGCTCTTTTCCCGGGTCGGGATCCCGGCAACATGGGAAGACTGGGATGTCGCAAACCAGGTGAAGTTTGTGTATCCGTCAGAATTCGATGCCGGATGGCTGAAACGACGCATTGATGAGACCCTTGCGGCATTCCGAAGTCAGACACATGGTTCTGATAGCGATCTTTCGGGGACATAGTCCCGGTTTCCCGTTCTATCCTCAGGATCCATGCGGATACCTCGGTAAATCAGGTACAAAGAAAGATCGTGTCTCTTCCTTTCTGGAGTCGGGGTTCGGGTTCTAAAGAAAAAATATGGAGAAAAACGGGAGGGGGAGTTGCCGGGAAGAGGATTATGCAGCTATCCCGGTCTGGATAACGCATACATTGACCATCAACAGTGCGACCGCTTTCGCGGCCCGTGCGATAACCTCTTCAATTGTCTGATCATTTTCTTCCGCATATTCCCGGAGCGCCTCACGTACGATGTTTTCAATCCGCTGCCGGATTTCCGGATGCATGAAGGCCCGGGTCATCAGGTCTTCGACCATCACGTACCGGCCCCTGGCTTATTGCCGGTGGCTTATCGGTGCAGGAATCGATAAAGGTTTGCGTATAAGGTACTTCCTTCCTTGATGAAACATTGCACGGAAAAAAATTTTTTAAAATTACACTTCAGCAGTCTCCCAATGCACCGGGTATCGCGGCCCGGATTGTTTTCGTGAAATGACGGATCTCTTCGTACAGCTTCTCCGGCTCAGTTTGCCGGCGCTCGATGATGTCCGCAAAAGCACTCCCGATAATGATCCCGTTCGCACCTGCTGCACAGAGCGCATGGACCTGGGCAGGAGTGGAGATCCCGAATCCGACCGCGAGAGGAATCGAGGTGCATCGCCGTATGGCATCAAGTGTTCCGGGAACACCTTTCGGCAGCTGTCCGCGCACGCCGGTCACTCCCGGCGTTGACACGACGTATACATATCCTGCTGCCGCAGCAGCGATACGGGCGATCCTTGCGGGGCTGGTTGTGGGAGCGATGAGGAATATCTGGTCAATGTCTTCACGGCATGCTGCATTGAGCGCGGGTTCCGCTTCTTCGAGCGGCATATCCACGATGAGAATACCATCGATCCCGGCGCTCTGTGCCTCCGCGTAAAAACGGTCGATGCCCCGGTGATAGACGATATTGGCGTACGTCATCAGCACCAGGGGTGCATCAGATCCGTGCCGGAGGGTGCGGCTCATGGCAAACGCCGTCTCCGGCGTTGCACCGGCACAGAGCGCACGCTCGTTCGCCTTCTGCAAGGTGGGGCCATCGGCAACCGGATCCGAAAATGGGATGCCGATCTCCAGGATATCCACGCCGCATGCAAGAAGGTGACGGGCAATGATAACGGACTCGTCCGGGGTGGGATCACCAGCAACCAGGTAGCCGATGAATGCCGTCCGTCCGCACCCTTTAAATGCATCCTCTAGACGGCTCATAACACCACACCCGACAGATGTGCAACCTGGTGCACGTCCTTGTCTCCCCGCCCGGAAAGGTTGATCACCAGGACATCGGAACGATCCAGTGTTTCCGCCGTTTTGACCGCCTGTGCTACCGCGTGCGCAGATTCAAGGGCAGGGATAATTCCTTCGGTGCGGGAGAGCAGGGAGAATGCACCGAGCGCCTCGTCGTCGGTGATCGCGACGTATTCCACGCGCCCGGCATCCTTCAGCATACTATGCTCCGGCCCAACGGCCGGGTAATCAAGCCCTGCGGCAACGCTATGGGTGTTCCGTACCTGTCCGTTTTCGTCCTGGAGAAGATAGGACAGGGCACCATGCAGGATCCCTTTCGTTCCCGCACAAAGTGATGCCGCGTGCAGATCGGTCCCGATTCCCTTTCCTCCTGCTTCCACGCCGATCAGCCGGACATCGTCGTGGAGAAAGGGGTGGAACATGCCGATGGCATTGGATCCG
>JAJRCL010000065.1 GCA_028679035.1 Methanomicrobiales archaeon
TATACGGAATTCCAGGGCCACGAGATGACCCGGGATTACCTGCGCTCAATGGTGAAGCGGAGGACATCCCGTGTTGATCTGGTTCTGCCGGTCGTAACGAAGGACGGGAAAAACCTGCGTATAACGGTGAGTTGTTTTACCCTTTCCCGGGCGAATATGGCCCAGGTGCACGCGATTCGCCTCGCGATGCAGCAGTACGTGGTGAAGCATACACCGGAAATCGACCTGAACACCCTGATCAAGGAGATCGTCACCGGGGATATGTCCAAGGAGCTCGCGAAGATGCTCAAGACTATCTATCCGGTCCGGAGGGTGGACGTCATCAAATCCAAAGTCGAAGAAAAGAAAGCGGAAGAGGTTCCTGCCGCCTGATCTGTCCGGTGAAAAAACTACAAGTGTCTCCGGGTACCACATAGACGCAATGACTGCCCGGAAAATCCTCTTTCTTATTCTTGATGGCGTCTCGGACCGGCCATGCGCCATACTCCAGGGAAAGACGCCCCTGCAGTACGCCCGGACCCCGGTACTCGATGCCCTGGCAGAAACCGGGATTTGCGGAATCATGGACCCGGTTGCAACCGGTGTACGGCCTGGTTCTGACACTTCCCACCTTGCCCTCCTGGGCTACAACCCGGAAAAATACTACACGGGACGGGGCCCTCTCGAAGCCGAAGGGTGTGGCATCCATATGGAAAAAGGAATGATCGGGTTCCGGGCCAATTTTGCAACGATGGATGCGAACGGGGTTATCACGGACCGTCGCGCCGGAAGAATCCGCGATACGACGGCTCTTTGCACCGCTGTCCGGGAACGTGTCGATCTCAGCGACTTCGGGGTATCCTTCCAGTTCCGGCCGGGTGCCGGTCACCGTGCGGCACTTGCATTCCGTGGTGAGGGGCTGGGAGCCGGGGTTTCTTCCAATGACCCGAAAAAAGAGGGGGTTCCGATGCCCCGCATCCGTCCCGTCACCGATGACCCACGGGCTGCAAAAACCGCAGAAGCCGCGAATGCATTTATCGCACAAGCCCTCCCGATTCTCGCGGATCACGCGATAAACCGGGAACGGGTCCGGACCGATCTTCCGCCGGCAAACTGCATCCTCCTTCGGGGGAGCGGGGAGATGGGACATTTTCCACCTTTTCCAGAAAAGTACGGGATATCCGGCGTCGTCATTTCTGCGGCAACCCTGATCACCGGGATCGGTAAAGCGGTCGGTCTTGAGCACATTTCGGTTGCGGGGGCAAACGGATCCACTTCATCCAATCTCGAGGGGAAAATTGCGGCAGCTCTCGGAGAACTGGAACACAGGGATTTTGTGCTCGTCAATATAAAAGGGGCCGACGAGGCGGGCCACGATGGGGATGCCCGTGCAAAGGCTGCATTTATCGAACGTCTCGACCGTGCCCTCGAACCCCTTGCGGATATCGATAGCACGCTTCTTTTGGTCTGCGCAGACCATAGTACTCCCTGCGACATACGGGATCATTCTGCTGATCCGGTGCCGGTCCTGATTCGGGGGGAAGGAGTACGGGTCGACCATGTGCGTGCATTCGACGAGATCAGTTGTGCGACCGGCGGTCTCCATCGCATTACCGGGCCTTCACTCATGCCCATTCTCCTCGACCTGATCAACAAGACTCATAAATATGGGGCATAAACACTTGGGGCGGTTGTTCTAGGAATGGATGTTGACGTTGCCAACTGGATGGCGTGCTGCTACCTTCCGGACAGCACCGAGCTCCAGGAGCATACCCTGAAGACCGACCGGCCGATGGTAATCGGCGACCGCTGTCAGATCGATTACGGGCTGGACGCCGCGGAAATTCTCGTCTGCGAATTCTGTACCATCAACGGGGCAATCGTCTCGACCGGGGATGTGCGGATCGATAACTGGTGTGAGATTGTCGGCGATGTCGTTGCCGGACAGGACGCCTATATCGGTGAGGGAGTGAAAATCCGGGGGAAACTTGTTGTCAGGGGTGACCTCGACATCGGGGACAATGTCCAGATTGCCAAGGGATTCGAGGCAAAGGGCTGGATTGTCATCCGTAATCCGATACCGGTTATTTTCTACGTCCTGCTGTACCTCATGACCATGTTCCACCTGGGAAAGGAAGGCGAGGTGAACGATGCCATGCAGGAATTATTTGGTGACGAAGAAGAACTTCCGGACCCGCTGCGGATCCCCCCTGGGTCAGTACTGAACATGCATGTCTTTTCCACCTCTGAGAAAATGGAAATAGGCTCGGGTTGCCGGCTTCATGGGAACATCCGTGCGGCATCGGTCAAAGTACGGGACGATACCGTGGTTTTCGGCAGTCTCCGCTCCAATGATGCGATCGAAGTCGGGGAACGAACAACGATTCACGGGGACGTTGTTTCTGAAGGAGATGTGGTGGTACACCGCGGGGCACATGTGCTGGGGAATGTCGCTTCCCGGACCCTGCAGATGCATGAAGAAGCCAGGATCGATGGCGTGATCCGGGCGCCGGACGGGCTTCGTATCGAGAGAACCACATGAAAGCCGCAGAAATTCTGGGACTCGATGCCATCGGGTTTATCGAGCCGTCATTCGCGGATCTCACCAACACGTTTTTCACTCATGCGCTTCTGGAAGTGCCGTCTACGCAGGCGATGCTCCTCATCGATGAGAATGATGAACCGATTGCCCTGGCGCTATCTGACGGAGAAGGTTGGGTCGCCGGCTCTTTCCTTTGCCGGGAACCAAACCGTGAAGCAATCGAAAAGGTCGAAGATCTGGAAGGGGAGATCCATCAGGCAGGACGGGAGGAATGGGCGGCAGCGGTCAGGGAGTATTATTCCCTGCAGATCCAGCATTCGGTTACACCCGCGCTGGAAGACGTTCCTGCGACACGTACCGATCAGGTCCAGGACCTCCTCCGGGAGCTGTGGGACGGATCGGCAGGTATACGGTGCCTTGACTGCTGCTGCGGTTCCGGTGTCGGCTCCCGGGCACTGCATGCGATCGGTATGGTCCCGCTCGCGTACGATAATGATGCCTCCCTGCTGAGCAGAGGATTTTCTACGGGCAGGCTGCGTCCGTCTGAAACAGTCTGCATCGATGCGACCAGGGCTTCCCACTATCTCCCGCATACCGAACGGGGGCTGGTCCTGATGTTTGGGTCCATAAATCCCTATGATGCAGGGATGTGGCAGGAGATCCTGGCTGAAATCCTGGTGCTGTGCGATGAAGTGGCAATTACCGTCGGTACACAGGAAGAGGGCGAGAAAATCCAGGAGTGGGTCGCTCCGTCCGGGCGGGCATTCACGCTTCGGGAAAATACCCGGGATCCTATCTATGACCGCTGGGTATGCAGGATTGGCCGGCCCGTCTGACTCTGTGCACGTGATGAAGTGATCAGGGAAGGAAGCGTAGCGGCTTGCTGTTATGGAGAGGAGCAATCAGCCAGTCGTTAATGGCCATTCTCCCTTCCGTTGTCATAGGACGATGCAACGATGCAAACGCCTGCTAGAGCGCCGTACGATGTCTGGGGAAGAGATTTCAAAAAAGAAGAGTATTGTTACTCTGCCTCAGCTTTCGCAAGTTTGAGGCGGTCTGAAACGAACCTGGCATCCGGACATTTGTGTTCCATCCGGTGGATAAATTCATGGA
>JAJRCL010000066.1 GCA_028679035.1 Methanomicrobiales archaeon
AACAGAACGACCTGAACCTGCTCACGCGGATGCGCATCTGGTCCGGCGACCTGCTGGAGAAGGACTTTGAGCTCTACGCGTATGAGAGCGTTATCAAGGGAATGATCAAGTACGGGATCCACCAGCTGGCCCCGCGTGCCCTGAACGAAGCATACCAGCTCACCCAGCATATCGATGATCTATCCCTGCGCCAGCAGCTGCGGGAGTCGATCATGGAAGGGCTGATCCGGATCGGGTGCCTGTTGTTTGCGGACGCGGCTCCTTCACCGGACGATCCCGACGCGTTCAAGACAGAAGTTGAGCCCTTCGACCGGGCGATCGCACTCCTGAAGGAAGGGGGAAATAAGGCCCAGATACCGCTGAAGCTGGCGCGCTACATCGATATCATCCTCGATTACCGGCAGAACTCCAAGAACCCGAATTACATTATCCCGCTTGCAATCCTCATCCTTGAGATCGAAAGCCCGCTCGAACGCAACGCAATGATCTACCGGATCACCTCCCACTTCAAGGACTTTGTCGAAGACCTCGACTCCACCGGTCCCAATGAGGTGATTGTCGACCTGCTCCAGCGGCTGGATTACGCCCGCACCGCATCGATCATCCTGGAACTCACCCACCGCCTTCTTCTCCGGACCGAGGACTCCTACCGGAAGTTCGCCCGGATGTGCAACCTTGCCGACTCTTTCCTGCGAATCAAAGAGGTTGACCGGGCGCGGGAGATCCTGCACCGGGTCCACGAGTCCATCCAGAGCATTAGTGACCCCTATGAGAAGGTACTGATCCTCGCCGACCTGTCCGGGATGCTTGGCAAGATCGACCAGACAGAGGCGCGTGCCTGCCTCGAGGAAGCGATTGCCCTTATTGACAAGGTCGATGAGGAACGGGGGTCGCAGCTGCGTAAGCAGATCGTGCTCTCCATCGTGAGCATCAACGCCCTGAACCCGTCCGCGGACCTTATCTCCACGGCCCGCGATCTCGCCGGGCAGATCAAGGATCCCATCGAGTACGTCAACGCACTGATCGCGATTTTCTCGATGGTCATCAACGACCGCAAGAAGGCCAAGGAAATCCTTGCCTCCATCTACCAGGGGATTGCGGACATCAGCCTTCCCTACGACCGGGCCTCCATGCTCTTGGATGTCATTCCGCTGGCTGAGCAGTACGGGGATAAGGATGATGCGATCCGTCTCCTCGAAGAGTCCAGCCGGGTCGCAAATTTCATCGAAATACCCTTCATCTCGACCCTGGTCCAGCGGGGTATCGTGCAGATGCTCCAGACCCTGTTTTTGACCCGGCATGATGAAAACCTGAAGGTGTGGGCACTCCGGGTCACGGCGGGAATCCCGGACGAGAAGGTGCGTAACACGCTGCTTGTCCAGCTCGGGGGAAGCGAAGACGAGGCGGCAAAAGGCAACGCCTACCGTGCGATCGAGGAAGCACGGGAGAATCTTACCCGGGGCAAGTTCACCCTGCAGGAGGCCGCAGTCGTCGATCGCATCATCAAGGCGGTACCGGACCGGGCGAAACGGGTGTACTATGCCACCGAGCTGTACCTTCTCTGCGCCGAAGCAAATCACGACAAACTGGGCGAACGGATTCTGCAGTACGGGCTGGAAGAGGCGTCCATCATCCGCCCGCTGTCCCGCCGGGCATATGTTCTCGGCGACATGGCACTCCGGGTGTATGCCGGAGGGCGTGAGGGAAGAAGCAGGGATATTCTCGGCATGGCGGTGAATGCCGCAATGAACGTCCGCGAGGACGAGCTCCGTGACAAGGTATTCGACGAGCTGGATGTCGCCCTCCGGATCATGGTGGAGCGGCTCGTGTGAAGTCGGTGGAAATCCTCGTTTCCGGCCGGGTCCAGAAAGTCGGCTTCCGGGCATGTATCAAAAAAATCGCGATGAACCTGGGCATCACCGGGATCGTGATGAACCTTCCGGACGGCAGGGTGCGGATCTTCGCGACCGCGGATCCCATCATTATCGATAAGTTTGTCTCCATGCTGTACGGGTGTCCCCGGGCGGTGATCCGGGAACTGCAGATCGACGCCTGCGACCTGCCCCACTATATCGATTTCACGATCTCCCGCGCTCCGGCTCAGGAACGGATCTGAAACGGCGTATTATTGATGAGTGCATCCCGGAAGTTCAGGATATATTCATCGATCCGATCCGGAACGATGGATAGGTGCAATTTTTCCATCAGTTCGCTGGTCATGTCATCGGAAAGATAGCAGCGCCGTTCGGTACATTCATAATTCGCTTCCGGAATCCCTCCCCGGGCCATGGAAAAGATGACCGGATCCACGCATCTCGGTTTCAGCGGTTCAAGCAGATCATAGATGAGGCTGCCGGCTCCTTCATGCAGGACCCCCCGGTCCGGATCCAGGTGCGATCCGACCACCGCAACACCGGTGATGCCATACAGGACGGCATATCCGAGCGACAGCAGAGCGTTCACCGGATCGATATGGGGTCGCTCCGTCCTGCGTCGGAATCCAAGGGATGGATCGAGTGTTCTTCCCATGATCTCGTAGTACATATCGGATCCGAGTTTGAACAAGCGGCGGATTTCGTCCATTTTCACGAGGTATTCGATTTCCTTCACCGCATCGAGAAGGAAGTCCGATTCACCCTCATACAGGATCGAACGCTGCAGCTCCGCTTCAAGCTGTTCCACATGGAGGCGCTGGATCTGGAGCGTCCGTGTGGCGATTGTCACCGCGTAACGGCGTGCGGGCGTTGCCGCCTGAATTGAGCGGATATTTGCATCCGGCGTGCTCCCATAGGGCTGGAGCATACCAGTCGGTATACCATCGGCATCGCAGAACGTTATGACCGAACCCCCCTTCAACAAGGTGTTGACGACGCTGGTATGGAGGTGGTGACCCCCGACGATCAGGAGGTGCCGGATATCGCGTAACGGGTATCGGTTCGTACCCCCGCGATCCTGGACGATCAGCGAAACACTGTCTGCTTTGATATGGCTGCCAAATCCCTTGATTACGAGCCACGGGACTGCGTGAGAATCCATGGTGGTCCTGGGGTTTCTGAAACAGGGTGTGGAGCAGTATCAGGCATTAAAGCATCGATTCTTTCTGATTTTGGACAATGCACAACGATAAATACCCATTACGCACGATTCCCCTGCTATGCACGCGGGAGCGCTTTCCGAGTGGCAGACCCTGCGCAGGGTGCTCGTGCATCCGCCGGGTATCGAGGTATTTTTTGCGCTTCTTGCTCCTTCCGCACACCTCTATGAGCGTTTCTTCAATCACGCGGAGGCACGGCGGGAGCACCACCAGCTGTGTGAACTCCTGCGCAGTAACGGCGTCCGGGTCGAAACGCTGACGGACGTGATACTCAATGCGGCGGCGGAGAATGATGAGGTGCGAAACCGCCTGATAGCGATGGCACAGGAAAGGATGGGACGCCGTTGCACCGGCGGAGAGATCTGCCTCCCCCGCCGACTGGAAGCAGAACGGCTGACCCCTGTTGACCTTCCCGAACGGGACAACGAACACCTGCTGCGAGTCGCCCTTCTGGACCCGACACTCTCCATTACGAAGAAGGGGGTACGGGTCATCCTTGATCGGCCGCTGCACAACCTCTACTTCATGCGGGACCAGCAGATCGCGACGGACAGGGGAATGGTGACAGGAAAGATGGCAACACCGGAACGGGCGTTTGAAGTGGAATTTTCCCGGTTGTCCCTGGACGCACTCGGGACATCCCCCGTGCACCGGATCACCCGCGGTACCCTTGAAGGAGGTGATTTTATCCCCGCCGGGGAATTTGCCCTGGTCGGATGTGGTTTGCGGACTGATCGCTCCGGAATCCGGGATCTCCTCACGGGCGGATGTTCTTATCCCGAAATTGCTGTTGTCCACCAGCCAGCCCACCCGCTTGTGCCGGAGCGGGACCCCATGATCGCCATGCACCTGGATACCTTTGTCAATTTTGCCGCCGATGGCATCGCTATCGCATCGCCGGTGCTCCTTGAGGAATCGCGCGTCGAGGTGTTCCGGCGGAAGAATAATGAGTACGTGCCTTTCGGGTTGCAGGGAAATCTCGCCGGTTACCTGGCAGAGAAGGGATTTGAAACGATCGCGATTACCACGCTCGAACAGCTCTGCTATGCGTCGAACTTTCTCTGTGTGCGTAACGGCGTGTGCATAACACCTGACACCGCTCAGCTCGCGCCAGCCGTACTGCACCGGTTGCAGGAGAAAGCCGCGGCGGATCCAGCCCGGTACAGTGCCCTTCTCGCCCAGGCTGAGCATGACTACCAGCTGCTCCGTGCCGACGCAGAATTCTTCCCCCACAAAAAAGCCGTCTACGCCAATGGCCTGGAGATGACCCCGGTTCTCATGGTCAATGCGACCGGTGGGTATGGGGGAGCCCATTGTATGACCTGTCCGATCCTGCGGGATTAACCAGGAAAATGGTATAATCCTGGGGAAGCGCAGGTATAATGCCGCCGCTGAAGTTTCCTGGTTTTTGGTGAAAAAACGGCAAGGATGTCACGGACAGGAGTCTGGAGAAGGACTTCTCCTCCTGAACCCGGCCGTGCTTTGTATGACCTGTCACAGGGTAATTGCCGTAATTTTGTATAGTGAGGGAGAAAATAGGGGGACTGAGGTACTTGTTTGTTGGGATGATCTTGTGGGGAGCAGGAGTGCGAAA
>JAJRCL010000067.1 GCA_028679035.1 Methanomicrobiales archaeon
CCTGCCGGCTGCATTTCTGCCACCTCACGACACGTGCTGCCGTCAGTGCTGCAGCTCCGTGTACACAGGAGGTAACTCCCCACCACCTCTTTCTGTCTGTTGAGGACTTTGACGATGCCGGGGGGACCGGGAAAGTCAATCCTCCCCTGCGTACCGAAGCGGAGCGGACCGCACTCTGGTCAGCATGGGACCAGATCGATGTCATCGCATCAGACCATGCTCCCCATACTGCCGAAGAAAAGACGACGTCCTTCAGGAATGCCCCGGCAGGCTTCCCCGGGGTGGAGACGATGCTCCCGCTGCTCATGGCTGCCGTACTGGAAGGAACGATATCCCTGGAGTCTGTGGTGCAGAAGGTCTCTGCAACCCCCGCAGATCTCCTCGGGATCCCTTCTGCCGGATTCCGGGTCGGTGATCGCGCCGATTTCGCCCTCTTTCCCCACACGACCCGGAAAATTGCAGTAGAAGACCTGCACTCACGGGCCGGATGGAGCCCGTTTACCGGTCTTTCTGCCGTCTTTCCCTCCCATGTCATCATGGGTGGGAAACAGGTTTTTGCAGAGGGGGAATTCATGCCTTCCGCACCCTGCTGGCTGCCGGGAAGGGGTTATAAGGTACCACAACGCTAAGATGTGCGTGCCGATACAGCGCATCCATAGGTCCCCGGGTGATCTTCTGGCGTCTGCCTGGATATGATCCACGGGACAACCCGGGTGCGCGACAGGCACCGCCCGGCATAGAGGCGTTTACCAGGTGAAGGACGGCTAAGTGCCACTTGTGATCCGGTGTAGTTAATGCCGGGCGACAACCCTTTTCGGTGTACCATGCCCGATGACTGGACCAGCGCGATCAGCGAGACTGCGACCGGTACCGTGCTTGCACTCTCGGTCACGCCCGGTGCAAAGAAGGACCTTTTTCCCGCGGGCTTCAACCCCTGGCGGACCTCGCTGCTCTGCCATGTCCGTGCCGTCGCGGTAGACGGGAGGGCAAACCAGGCGGTCATTTCCCTGATCGCCGCAACGCTCGCGCTGCCCTGTTCTGCGATCACGATCCTTTCCGGCATGCGTTCTTCACGAAAACAGGTGCTGGTGACCGGGTTCGATCGCGCCACGATCATCGGGCGACTCCGCCCGTTCTTTCCCCGTACCTGACCTTGATGAAACAACCCGATATCACCGCATACCCAACGGGATACCGGTGGGCGGAATGAGTAAAAAAGTCGCAGTATACTGGGTCCGTAGCTTCCCCGCCGGCGCGCACCCTTATTATATTTTAAATTAAATAAAATATAAGCCGGAAAACCGGCGATCATCATGGGATCATGCATGAAGGAGTATCACGATGTTACCAGATTCATCCACGACGAAATACCTTATTCGCATTTCGATTCACGCAGAGGGGGTGGTCGAGAAGTCTGACGTTGTCGGAGCGATCTTCGGGCAGACCGAAGGTCTCCTCGGCGAAGACCTGGACCTGCGGGACCTGCAGAGGACCGGGCGCGTCGGACGTATCGACGTACAGATCGCAAGCAAAAAAGGGGAAACCCGGGGTGAGATTTTCATCTCCTCCTCACTCGATCGTGCTGAGACCGCAATTCTCGCTGCATCGCTGGAGTCCATCGACCGTGTGGGACCGTGCGTTGCTCACGTCACCGTCGATGGCATCGAAGACATCCGCGTGACCAAGCGCCGGCAGATCGTCTCCCGCGCGAAAGAACTTCTCCTGGAACGCTTCGATGAGGGATCCATCGACAGCGGAGAACTTCTCTCCGAGGTGCGGGAATGTATCCGTATCGAGAAGATCACCGAACTGGGAGATGGGCGCATACCCGCAGGGCCCCAGGTCCTGGAATCGGACGCGATCATTATTGTCGAAGGGCGTGCTGATGTGATCAACCTGCTGCGATACGGCATCAAAAACGCCATCGCAGTCGAAGGGACAAAAGTCCCGCCCGTGATCATTGAGTTTTGCCGGACAAAGACCGCCACCGCTTTCCTCGATGGTGACCGGGGCGGGGAGCTGATCCTGCGGGAACTGCTCCAGGTCGCGGATATCGATTATGTCGCGCTCTGTCCGTACCAGAGAAGCGTTGAGGAGATGACCCGAAAGGAGATCACCAAAGCACTGCGGAACAAGGTTCCGGTGGAGTATATCAGGGAACAGGTCGCCGAACGTGAGGAGGGCGTAAAACCGAAGTCCTTCGGGCCCATTACGGTTGCCCCGCTGTCCAGCGCCGGATACCCGGAGGAAACCGGTGCTGCACCCGGCGAACCGGAGAGCAGCGGCGTGCCGACCCTGAAGACCCACATGGAACAGGTTAAGGGAAGCGACCATGCACGTCTCCTCGCATCGGATCTGTCCGTCCTCCAGGAACCACGGGCCGGAGAACTGGAACAAGCCCTTGAAACCGGAAATGGGGAGATCGCGGGTATCGTCATGGACCGGGCGCTCGATCAGAGGCTTCTCGACCGGATTGCGGGAAAAGGCATAGAATTCGTGGCGGCACGCGAGTTCAAAGGGATTATCAAACGCCCCGCGGCTATCAGGCTTCTGAAGATAGGCTAATAACCCTGTCCGTCTAATAAATTTTTACTCACCTCCCTCCTCCGTTCGTTCAGGTCGTGATTTGCTTGCACAAGGAAGAACTTATTTTGCTGCACCAGATGCTGGTTGAAATCAAGGATTATTTTGAGCAGATCAACCCGGGTCTGAAGTTTTCCCAGTACTATGCCCTGAAGATCGACCCGTCGCAGCTGCATCGCAGCAAAATGGAGCATAAATACGCGATATTTGTGCTCGGCACGGAGCTCGCAAATGCGATGCGGGACGTGGAATTCTCCGCATCCGGACGAATTTCGGCACGGATGAAGGAGCTTGCCGAAAAAACCTTAAAGGAAATCGAAGTTCTTCAGTAATATCTCCGGCCTGGCAATCGTCGCTGCGAAAAATGTACCGTGTGCGTTGACCTGACCTCTGTCCCTGCGTGCTGCATCCCCGTACGGGATAGAACATGAATCCGGTGAGAAACGCCGTTTATACCCCTGCTACGGTCCTGAGGCTAAAAGGGGCGTGGCCCTTCGTCCCGGCGTGGATCTATTTTCCCTCTTCCTCGAAAAACCGGCGCAATTTATCCCGGCTGTCCCCATGCGGGGTAATGTGCGC
>JAJRCL010000068.1 GCA_028679035.1 Methanomicrobiales archaeon
ACTTTTTCCAGCTCCATTTCCACGTCGACGATATCGGATGAGGTTCCAACAGAGGCATTCACCTTCGTGCGCAGACCCTCTCCGATCCCGCAGTATTTCACCTTCCGGTACGGGGACACCGGGATCACGATATGCCCGTTCTTTAACCCGCGGCAGACGAATTCCGGAGTAACGCCTTCCTCCCGGGCAACTATCTCCATTTCAGGGGTAATCGTTCCCCGTTGTGCATCCTCGAGTAATCCCATAACCAGAGAGGTGGGAAGGAACAGGAGATAAATACTCGTTTTTTCTTTAGTTAACTAAAAAAAACTTGTTTTACAGGCAAGTAAAGTTGCGTTCCACTGGGAACGACACAGGGGTTGAACGAAAATGCCATTACCACGCAGGCATGATGGAGAACCCGGCAATCATACCCGGATAAAAATAATCCGCAGTCTGAGGAATACGATGGCACGATGCTGGAAAGGTCCCCGTCTGGCAGACAGTCTTGCGCTGTATCTTACCATAACGACTGCGGCCCCTCTGGTATCCATTCCTGTGTTTATTCTGCTCAACTCAGCCGTGGCGCCTTCGTCGTACTTTGTGACCGGGATCAGTGTTCTTTTCGCCGGGATCATCCCGCTCCTGACCATCCTCGTCTGGAGCCGTGGGATCCGCAGGATCGCCGTGGACATTCCGGAAAGGAGCGACCGCCCGGTCGTTCTTGCCGTCATGGTAGTATCGTACTGTGCCGGAACCGTGATACTCTGGCAGCTGGGAGCGTCATGGCCGGTGACCGCCCTCATGTTCTGCTACTGTACGAATTGCACCATCGTATTCTTCATCAATTTCTTCTGGAAGATCAGTATTCACGCCATGGGTATCGCCGGACCGGTCGCAGCCCTGTTATTCACCACCCCCCTTGCAGGGCTGCTTCTCGTCCTCCTGCTTCCACCGGTTATGTGGAGCAGGGTGCATCTGGGCAGGCATTCCGTTGCACAGGTCACTGCGGGTGCAGTCCTGGGATTTGGATCGACCGCCCTGCAATTCTCTGTACTGGAACCACTCCTCTCTCTGTAAAAGAAGCCGTCGGCCGGAACATTCGCCCCTCAGGCGTTACGGTTAATGCGTAACCGGTCTCAGTAATGGTACCATTAAGCAGGGTACCGACACCGGGAAGAGAGGGCCATGATAAATTTTGGGGCATTCATCGCACTGAGTACCGTGGATTGGCCGGGAAAATCGGTATGTACCGTTTTTTTCCGGGGATGCCCGCTGCAGTGCAGCTATTGCCATAACAAGTCGATCCAGACGGGGGAGGATTACCGGACGGAAGAGGAAATTATTGCGATGATCGCTTCGTCCCGGCCCCTTATCAGCGGCGTCGTTTTTTCCGGCGGGGAACCCACTGCCCAGGGTGATGTACTCCTTACCGTTATGGCAGCCGCACGGTCCATGGATCTCGCAACGGCCGTTCAGACCAATGGATTTTATCCAACGGTCCTGCAGCGTTGTATCGACGGGAATCTCCTGGACCGTGTCGCACTGGATTTTAAAACCCGGTGGGAAGGATTCCGGAAACGCCCCCGGATCTGCGGAGGGGTGGAAGAAGAGAACTATCTGCGCACCGTGCGCAAATCCATCGCAATCTGCAGGGATGCCCTGAGGGACGGACGTCTGCAGGAGTTTGAAGTGGTGATCACCCTCTTTGAAGACAATTGTGCGGAAGTGCGGGAAATCGCTGATGAAGTGCATGACTGCGACCTGGTGCTGCAGCAGGGAGAGAGAAAACCATATTGGGAATCATGGAAGAAATCTATGGAAATCGATGGTGTCGGATTTCTGACGGGAAAGGACATCCGGGGAGATTGCGTCCCGCTCTCGCAGCGGGCATTGATCGACCTTGCACAGGGTCTCGGAAGAACCGTGCGAGTGCGCACAAAGGCGGAAGGTGAACGGATTTTTGAAGGTAATCGGCATCGTCGGACTACCCGCAAGCGGTAAGGGAGAGTTCTCCCGGATTGCGACAGAACTCCGGATACCGGTAATCGTCATGGGGGATATTATCCGGGCCGAGGTTATCCGCCGCTGCCTGCCCCAGACCGATGCGCACACCGGCATGGTCGCGAACGACTTGCGCAAGGGGGAAGGGATGGATGCCATCGCCCGGCGTACCATCCCGTATCTCGCAGAGCTTTCAG
Source organism: Methanomicrobiales archaeon (assembly GCA_028679035.1). GTDB lineage: Archaea > Halobacteriota > Methanomicrobia > Methanomicrobiales > JACTUA01 > JAJRCL01. The sequence goes on from JAJRCL010000068.1 coordinate 2,181, forward strand.
GGCCGATTGTCATCATCGATGGCATCCGTGGCGATGCCGAGGTCGCCCTCTTCCGCCAGCGGTATCCGGAGTTTATCCTGGTCGGTATACACTCGGGTTTTCCATCCCGTGTCCACCGGCTGGAACGACGGGGCCGGTCAGACGACCCGAAAGCCGCGGATGAACTCTCCCGGCGCGACGAACGGGAACGTGCATGGGGACTGGAAAATGCCCTTGCACATGCGGACATAACCATCGAGAATGAAGGGTCGCTCGAGGATTTCGCCCGCGAGGTTCGCACCCTTCTTGCCCGGCTGCGTGATGACCCGTGAGCGGACCGATTTTTTTCTCTGCCTCCTCCAAAGTGTGGGACACGCTGGAATGGGTCCCAGGGATCGAAGAACTGGGGTATCAGGGCTGGGAGATCGTTGCGGACGGGAAGTACCGGTTCGATCAGCCGGAAAATTTCCGCCAGATCCACGATTGTCTGGAATCGACCACGCTCCGGGCATCAGTCCATGCCCCCTACAGCGACCTGAATACCGCATCCCTGAATTATCCCATATGGAAGGAGTCGGTGCGCCAGGTCTGTGCCTGTATCGAACGTGCCGTGCTCCTGAACGCAGAACGTGTCACATTCCATCCGGGATACCTGTCACCGGTGGGAAAACTGGTACCGGACCGGGCATGGGGCGTGCAGAAGGAGGCCCTCGTCGAGATAGGGCGGTTCGCAGAAGAACGGGGGGTCATGGCATGTCTCGAGAACATGGGGGGAGTGCGGGATTTCCTTGGCCGGTTCCCGGAAGAGATTATTGGGCTGACGGAAGGGATTTCCGGAATCGGTATTACCATCGATATCGGACATGCCCATACCGTGGGGAAGGTGGCTGCTTTCCTTCCGTATCTCGGGCAGGCGCATCACCTGCATATCC
>JAJRCL010000069.1 GCA_028679035.1 Methanomicrobiales archaeon
ACCTGCTTCCGGCATTCACCCGGGCGCTGGAGAACGCCACCCACAACCTTGGTTGCGGGAGCACGAATGCAGCATTGTGTGCGAACAAACGCCTTACTTCACGGATCCTCACCTCCCATGGGATACCGGTTCCGCCGGCAGGGACCGGTAACGTCCGCGTCCTGAAGCCGGCACGGGGGTGTGGTGCCTGTGGCGTGCGGCTGACCGATGCCCCTCCTGCTGAAGATGAAATCGCGCAGCAATTCATCCATGGAGACCACCTCTCGGTAAGTCTTATCGGCAGCAGGATCGTCGGGGAAGCATGCCTCTATTATTCCGGAAATCCCCCCACCGTTCTCGCCCTGAACCGACAGGATATCGTCCTCCGCAACGGGAAATTTTCTTACCTCGGTGGCTGGACACCGGTCGATCATCCGCGACGGGAGGAGATTGTCGACGTCGCCTGCCGCGCCGTGACCGTTATGGGGTGCCAGGGATATGCGGGTGTCGATGTCATCGTCGGGGAAAAAGTCTATGTTGTTGATATTAACCCCCGCATAACGACGAGCCTTGTCGGAATTGCGCACGTTATGGATGAAGAGATCGCGGATCTCCTCATCCGGGCTTCGAAAGGGGAGACGCTGCATCCCGTGCACCTTCACGGGCAGGTCCATTTCACAACGAATGGCCGGGTGGTTGCTGCATGATAGGGATTGACGTGGGAGGGGCAAATACCAAAGTCGTGGACGGAACCTCAGTCGTTATCCGGTACGCACCCTTATGGGAGGGTGGGGCACTGACCGATACAATCCGGGAACTTATGCAGGGGAGGGACCTGCGGCACGCAGCGGTGGTGATGAGCGGCGAGCTTGCCGACTGTTTCTCAACCAAATCAGAAGGAGTCGCCCATATCGTTCAGGCGGTCCAGAAGGTCATTCCTTCTGCCCGTTTCTACGGGACCGATGCCCGGTTTCACACCAAACCGGTTCCCGAGCTCGCCGCCGCCAACTGGCTCGCATCCGCCGATTTCCTCAAAGATCGGTACCCAAACGCAATCCTCGTCGACATGGGATCGACCACCACGGATGTGATACCGCTGCGAAGGTTTTCCCGGCTTGTCGGGCTTACCGATTATACGCGTTTGCAGAAGGGTTACCTTATCTACACCGGCCTGCTGCGAACCCCGGTAGCAGCGCTTCTGCAGAAGGTCACCATAGCGGGAAAAGAGGTGGGGACGAGCCCGGAATACTTTGCTATCAGCGCCGATGTGCACCTCGTCCTGGGTCATATCCCTCCCTCGGGATACGCATGCCCTGCGCCGGACCATCAGGCTGCCACGCGAGAGGATGCTATGCGCAGGCTCGCGCGGGTCGTCTGTGCGGATCTTGAGGAGATCGGACCGGAAGGCGTCATGGAGATTGCAGGACAGTTCTGGGAGGCGCAACGGCGTGCGATTCTTACAGCGATCCAAGCGGCAACGAGAGAGAGCGGTGCCCGCGAGGTTATCACGGCAGGGACCGGTTCCCGGCTCATCGCCGGGATCAGCGGCGGGCTCGATCTGCGGGATGTACTGGGAGATGTCGTTGATGCCCTGCCGGCCTATGCCGTAAAAGAGGTGGCACAACGAACCGGTTCATCGTAGCTGCAGTGCTTTTTGCCACATCTCTCGGTGTGAGCCTTGCCCTCTGGAGCATGGGCTACCCGTTCTTCTTTTTCATTCTTGTCATTCCTCTCGTTCCTTTCCTCTCACGAAGGGGAACGGTGCTCTGCTGTCCGGTCTGCGGTTATACCGGAAGACCGGGAGAACAGTACTGCCCCCGCGATGGAAGCCTCCTTCTCGGAGAGCAGGGCTGACAGGTGAATGACGGACATCGGAATGGGAATCCGGAAGATCTCGGTGAACGGGATTGTCCCGAAATCCCGTGCTGCGTAGTTGCGCACGGTCCCGCGGTTGACGATGACTCCCATCGACCGGAGAACCGTTGCCACCCTGCTGCGGGGAAAAGTGCGGCTCATAACAACACAGAGATCGACCACGGCACTTCCGTACCGGGTATCGGGATAAAACGGCGCCTGTGCCGTCGAAATCCTCCCGCATTTACCGCAGCGAAAACGTCTGACCCGGACCGAGATCTCCCGTTGGTTCTCGCCCTCGAGGAGCACGGCAAAACGGCGTCTCTTTTCGTCGTAGCCCGTGAGGGTTCCCCCGCAGTGTGGGCAGGGACCGTGTTTTGCGAACACCATCCCGTCAACACCGGAAAGCGCTGTCGTGATAAGTGCCGACAGCATGGGGGGTATGATTACACGGCGCATGTATACCGTTCCGGTGTGCGCGGACCAGCGATAATGCCTCCGCGAACGACAAGACTGTCCTGTTTTCCGGGAGGGGAGCATCATTACCCACCACTATTCATCAAAATTCTGAAGTTAATCACTAGTGTTAAATAGCCTGCACATTGACCTCTTTATATCCGAGGTTACTGCATGGAAATGAAATATGTTCCGACAACCTGCCCGTACTGTGGTACGGGATGTGGTTTTAACCTCGTGGTGCGTGACGGCAAGGTCGTCTCGGTAGCCCCATGGCACCGCAGCCCGGTCAATGACGGGAAGCTGTGCCCGAAGGGCAACTATGCCCACGAGTTTATCCATCGAGAGGACCGCCTGACCAAGCCGCTCATCAAGAAGAACGGTGAATTTGTCGAGGCGTCCTGGGATGAGGCATACGATCTCATCGCAAAGAAATTCAAGTCCTACAAGCCTGAGGAAATGGCCTGCCTTTCTTCTGCGCGGGTCTCCAACGAAGAGAACTACCTGATGCAGAAGTTTGCCCGTGCCGTCCTGAAAACCCCCAATGTCGACCACTGCGCACGGCTCTGCCATGCTTC
>JAJRCL010000070.1 GCA_028679035.1 Methanomicrobiales archaeon
AACGCCCGGCAACAGCGCTTTCAACGCTGATCCCCGCGGTGTCGGCAACGATCAGGTGGCAGCTGATGTGGGCTGCCTTGATGTCGGATTCCACGGTGAAGTAGGTGAGCGCGTAGTTCGTTGTTATCAGGAGCGGGGATTCACGGTCCGGCTCTCCAAAAGTGCGCATGCCGGCATCCACCGACACCGGCTTACGCGGATCGGTATAGAGGTTGAACCGCCAGATGAGCTGCGGGACGAGTGCCCACCCCTCCATACTGTGCATGATGAGCAGGTCGGCATAGCGGCTGATGAGCATGGCCGCAGCGGTGGCTTCGTTCCACTGGACGATGTCCGGGGAGAGTTCTGTGCCGGCCCACGCAGTGATGGGTGTCCCGAGCAGGGGATACCCGCAGAGCTCGTCGTGGGAGACACAGGCTGCATGCCGCAGGGCGGTGAATCCCATCAGCGTGCGGGCAAGGCTCCCTTCCGTCGACGTGCCCGGGTCGAGCACCAGGTCGGCGACGCCGTACTCGCTCAGGGTACGGGCAAGCGACCGTAGCATACCGATGTCGTCCGGTGCGGATACGACGAGCGGGCAGGAGAAGCGGAGCGCAAGATCCGCCATCTTCTCCCAGTTCCCTGCCGTCGCGGCATAGAGAAGAGGGCGGCGTTCGTGCACAGCCTCCAGTGCGACCTGCAGCACGGCAGGATCCGGTGAACAGAGGATGAGGGGGATATCCGAAAGTTGCGCAACAGCCGTTACCGCTGCAGCAAACGTGGCTGGATCACGGGATGCGCACCGCACCGCAATCGCGTCGAGGGAGAGCGTGCGACCGATGTAGGAGTAGGAAAAGGACCCGATTTCCTTCACCCGGCGTTCGATTTCCGCTGTTTCCAGAGTATCTGCGACGTCGATCGCGATTGCCGTAGGGTTGTGGTAGGTGAAATCGTGGCGGTAGAGGACGTACTTTCCCCCAACGGTAATCCGGTGGTTGTCCGATCCGATAGTGACCGCCCGCACCGGCGGGCGCAGTAATTCCCCCAGATCAGCGAGCAATGTGGTGTACTCGGCAGTGCTCAGGGGCGGACAGTCTGCAATCGTGAATTCCCCGTTCACGAGACGTGTGGCAAAGGCCATGCAGTTAGCCTCGCCGCACTCCTGGCAGTTCGTGCGGGGGAGCAGGCGGTAGACGTCGATTGGACTGATCTCCTTGATGCTTTTGCGGATGCGCTCTCCTGCCACCTCACACCCCCATAGCCACCCAGTCATGTGCCGGTTCGGGAACCGTGCCGGGCTGCATGAGCCGTGCCGCAACGCTCCGGACCGTGTTCACCGCCGCCGGATGCATCATCATGAAAAGATCCACCCCGGCGAGGAGCAGGGTGAGCCCGTTGAGCGTTTCCCATAACGGCCCGCGGATCTCGCGGGGGCCGTACTTCGGGTCCATGTCCAGCCACGCCTCCCGGGCGGCCCACGCATTCGTGGAAGCAGAGATAGTGGGGTGCTGGAGCTCGGCATCTCCCATAAGGGCTGCAAGGCGGGCGCGTTCATGGATGGTGAAGGAGTACTCAAGGCCGTACCCGAGTGCCACGGTCGTCAGATCGATGATAATGTCTTCCGGCGGCAGGTACTCGTAGAGGCGGCGGTTGAGCTCCTTTGCGCTGTTCAGATCGAGGCCGGTGAAGGCGAGCAGCGCATGCCCGTTGTCCTTTGCTGCACGTGCGATCCCTTCCAGGGTCTTCGCCTCGGCCATGTCGAGGGTGACAGAATTGAGCAGGAGGCGTTCACCAGACGCCATTTCCGCGACATGGGAAAATACCTCGGCATCCTTTTTCGGGTGTCCGCACCCGCCGATGATCAGCGGTACGTCAACGGCCTGGAGCACTTCCTCTACCGTCTTTGCGGCCTGCCGGGGGGAGCGGTCCGCGATGAGGGGGTCGGTGCTCATCAGATGAACGGTCACCATTTCCGCGCCGAACCGTTCGACATTCATCCGGGCCCAGGCCGCCGGATCCTCCATAACTTCGGCGACGTTCGCCTTCAGCGTTTTGGGGAGGGGGACCTTCATATCGAAGACGTCGAGCGCAAGCACGGGGGAATGGGGCGGGAGCCGGTCCGGGGATGAAAAGGCCGGCGCAGTGGACCCACCAACAATGACCGTACTTCCCCGGCTGCCACCATTCCCTTTCGTCGCGCCGAGCGTCACCTCCCGGATCCTGCCCGGATACTTCTCCCACACCGGGGTGAACCCCTCTTTGATCAATGATGCCGGTCGCCGGTGCTCCGGCAGGATAGTACCCGCAGGAACCCCGATGGAGCCCATCGGGATAAAGAGCTCCAGCTCGCTGATCTCGAGTTCCACATTCTCAAGCTCGACCCGTTCCACCCCGGAGAGCAGGGAGAGGAGTTTCAGGGTGATCGGCTGATCTGCCTGCTTCTCCCTCTTCTTTTCACCCATGAGTATCTTCCCTCCGGGGTTTTTTCGGCTGCACAGGATGGATGGTAACCCTCTCCGCATAGATGCGGGCGTTTTTCAGCACGATGCGAAATCCTCCCGCTGTGATGGGGATCTCGCGTGCGGTGAAGACCGGGCCTTCCGGCTCTGCTGCTTCGGCAGACAGCGGTGTCCAGCGCTGGACCAGCGGGTGGTGGTGGTCAGTGAGGAACTGCTTCAGCTCATCGATTGTCTGCACGTCCAGTTCCGTGGCAATGCCTTCGTAGAGAGCTTCCGGGATATACCCGGCCAGCTTTTCCTTGATCTCCTTTGGCATCCAGGCGACCGCCTCGTATCCTGCATCGCCCTGGAGGAATTTTCTGGAGCGCATGTACTCAATGGAGATCCCGTGGAAGCCGTCGACCTGTCTCCCGCCGGCGGTTGATTCTGCCATCGTGGAGAAGGGAAGCCCGTTCACAGCAAGCCCGCGGAACCCGCGGTGAACGATCCCGTATCCCTCTACTTCCGGGATATAGAATGCGATCCCCTCGAAGCAGCCGCAGGAGGTGTGCGGGTACCCGAACCCGGAATAGAGGTAGACCCGGTTGACCACGCCCATCGACCGTTTCTGTGCGCTTTCATTCACCCCGGTGTATTCCCCCCGTACGATATCGGTGCATTCCCCTTTTTCGATGGGAAAGATCGGCCCTTTCGGGTCCATCCGTGCCGCAGCCCTCCCGTCGAACCAGCTGATCGCCCCGCAATTGGCATACCGCTGGGGAGTGATCACGCATACGTGCGTGGGTGCGAATGACTGGCAGAGTGCGCACCCGTAAAAGACCTCTACATCCTCGTCCGTGAGTCCCCGTGCTTTTGCGTCCCGTGCCTCGTACACCTCGAGGGCCGGTGCATACCGGGCATGGACCTGGTCCGGGTCTGTGAAAAAGGTGATCTGCAGGCCCTCGATAAAGGGGAGCTCGTTGCGGAAGAGTTCCTGCATCACCTGGCCGATGAAACGGAAAGAATTGAGCCCTTTTTTATAGGATTTTTTCGAAAGGCGGATCCAGATATCGTACCGCTGGTTGAGGTGCATGAAGCCTTCGATGTAGTTGCTGTACTCGTGGATGCGCCGCTCGATCACTCCTTCCAGGGCTTCCTCCAGCTCCGGGCCGGTTATCTCCACCAGGATCCCGAACGGGTAGGACTTCCCCTCTTCGAGCGCAGAAAGGTCCGGACCGACGATGCGGATCG
>JAJRCL010000071.1 GCA_028679035.1 Methanomicrobiales archaeon
TACGAGCGATCGATGCTCCACCACCTGCAGGCCAGACCCGGGGATTATGCCGGAGCGATTGCGGTCCTCCCTCCCAAACTGCGCTCCCTGTTTATTTCCGCCTATCAGTCCAGTCTCTTCAATCATGCCCTGAGCACGAGGATCGGGGAGGGAATACCTCTCGACACGCCGGTACCGGGGGACATGCTCCTGTATCCGGATGGAAAGATGGATACAGTAGAGCCGGCGTCGATGCGGGCTGCGGCAATGCAGGTGAGCCGGGGAAGAGCGGTCATCGCGATCCTTATGCCGGGGGGAGGTGCGATCCGTCAGCCGGTGAGTGCCGCGGTGCAGGATCAACTGACCCGCGACGGTATTTCTCCCGAGAGCTTCCGGAAGGCTGCGGCGTGGGCGGGGGTCGCATTCCATGGCGCTCCCCGTCCGATCGCGATTTCCCCGCAGATTCGGTATACAATAGAAGGAAATGATGTATTCCTGGAGTTTGCCCTAGGACCCGGGCAGTACGCCACCACGATCTGCCGGGAATTTATGAAGGCCGATCCCGTCCTGATGGCTTAACGGGTCGCTGCCATCTCACGGGCACCATCGATGGCGGCATACAGGTTGCCCATCTCATCCACAAGACCGATCTGCAGTGCTTCCTGCCCCCGCATGATCCTCCCGTCCTCTATGGCGCTGCGTTCCACATGGCGCTGTGCAATAACGTCGGTGATAAACTGCTCGAAACTGTCATTGACGATATCCTGGGCATAGACCAGTTCCGCATCGGTGCGGGAACGATAGGGAGAGGTCATGTCTTTTCGGTCACCGGACTTCACCACGTCCACGGCATAACCTTCCTTTTTCATCCACTCGCTGATATCAATGAAAATCCAGGTAGTGCCGACGCTCCCGGTCAGCGTATCGGGGGATGCGTAGATGCGATCCGCGTGCGCCGAGATATAATACGCAGCTGAAGCGGCAAGATCTCCCATGGACACCACCACGGGTTTGCGTGCCTTCGCATACTCAAGGTCTGCGATAATCTCCTGGGCTCCCGCCGGTGAACCACCCGGGCTGTTCACCCGAAGGACAATCGCTTCGACCAGGGGATCGTCCGCGGCGGAACGCAGCTGTCGTCCGACGTATTCGCTCCCGGCGTAGCCGTCAATGGAGAAATCGCCAGTGGAGATCTCCCCTTCCAAAGGGATTACTGCGATGGATCGGTCCTTCGAGTAGGTGAGAAATCCTGCTGCAACGATGATGAAAATGATACCTGCTACGGCGATGAGAATGACACCCAGTGAGATTTTTCCGGGCTTCTTTGCGCTTGCAGCTTCCGCAGCAGAGCGTTCGATACGTTGCACTTCCTCATCGAGAAATCCCATGTACCTTCTCTCCGTACAGGACATCGTATTCGGTCACCAGGTTGCTCCCGCAGAGGTAATGCTTCTTGAGCCGCAGTACAATCATCTCATCTTCAGAATCGATATGCATCCCTCCGACGAGAGAAGGCGTATCGGCACCACCGACGATGAAGGGCAGGTGGATGAGCCGGATTTCGTCGACAAGACGATGCTGGAGCATGTACCAGTTCAGGGTCGGCCCCCCTTCGATCATCAGTTTTTTCACACCGAAGCGGTCGTGCAGTATCTGCATGAGAAGGGGAAGATCCACCTCGCGTTCTCCGGCAACAACTACTTCTGCACCACGGGAACGGATCGCCGCAATCCGATCCGGCGGAGCCTCGCCGGATACGGCGATGAGCGTCGGAGCGCCGGGCTTCAGGACGTTCGCATCAAGCGGAATATCTGCACGGCTGTTGGGGATCACCCGAAGAGGGCTTTTTCCGGGCACGAGGCGTACGGTCAGAAAAGAGTTGTCGATTTTGATGGTGTTTGAACCGACCATTATGGCGTCGTAATCTGCCCGGGTGTTGTGAAGGAGGACTTCGGTCTCGGGAGCCATGTATTTCATCAGGATCTTGGAGGATGCCCCGCGCTTCAGGGTCAGTTTCCCGTCGGCGGTGATCTCGGACATCATCAGCACATGGGGGCGGGTTTTTGGTTCCTGCATAGGGCTCTATGTGTACATCACGCCGGTGCCTTAAAGAGCATGCGGTGAAAACAGGCCGGAAAACCGGGCCCGGGTCTTTCCGGGTGCCCATTCGTGTTTCCTATCATGTTTCTTTGCAGAGAATGCATTCTGGAAAGCCCAGAATTATTGCCCCGCCGATTGAACCGGGGAGCGGGGAAAACCAGTCGCAAACGTTAAAACCTTTCGGGTTGGTGTAGTTCTATGAATATTACCGCCCTGCGGCCGCGGCTTATCCAGTACCTGGCACCGGTCGCACGATTGTTTTACCGGGCGGGAATCACTCCCAACCAGATCTCGGTCCTCTCCCTTCTCTGCGGGCTGGGATGTGCGTACCTGTTTTACACGAGGAATTTCCCGTGGGGAAGCCTGCTCCTCGTACTCTCCGCAACCCTGGACCTTATCGACGGATCGGTCGCCCGCATGGGAAAACGGGAGACAAACTTTGGGGCCGTTTTTGACTGGATCACGGACAAGTACGTGGATGCATTTGCCCTGATCGGAATCGGGTTTTCCGGTATACCGGTTATCAGTCATTTCTGGAATGTGCCTCCCCTATTCGACTTCGGGGTTGTCGCGATCGCGATTACCGGATCGTTGATGAACACCTTCATCAAGCCGGTCGTTTATGCAGAAGTCGGCTTTAAGGAGCGGGTGGAAGGCAAGATCGAAGATCCGCTCGAAGGAGTTGGCTTCTTCGGCCGTCCCGAAACGATTCTTACCCTTGCTGTCGGGGGGCTCACCGGGCTTATCGGGATTGCCGTGATCCTCATCGCTGTGTGCACGCATCTCTCCGCCCTGGAAAGGATCATCTACCTGTACCGGCGAATCGGGTAAA
>JAJRCL010000072.1 GCA_028679035.1 Methanomicrobiales archaeon
AAACCCGGGAAAAACCCCCGAACGCACGCGTTTCCTTGCGGTCGTAGCGGATACCGGCACCGATCAGCTGCGCTTCGACCTCGCGGGCCTGTTGCTGGACCGCCCCATGAATCTTACGGGTGTAGCGGTTCGTGCTCCAGCCGCCCTTCCCGATCGAGCGGTGCCGGCTCACGACCACCTCGCATGAGTTCTCGAAGGCGATGACTTCGTGTCCACCACCGAGGGAGGCGATTCGTGCGGTTGCACGGGCTTCGGCATACGGATCGAAACGGTTAAAGCTGATGTTGTACCGTGCCGCAACCCGGGGAAGGGATTCCGGCCGCTCTCCGCCGGTCACCTGCACGAGGCGCACCGATGTGGGAAGACTTTCCATGAAATTAACCAGCGCATGCTGGTCCTCCGCAATTTCCTGCACGCTGTCAACGGCAAGAATCTCGGGGCGCTCGGCTGCGAGAAGACGGGTGAGGCGGAAACGGGTCACTTCTTCCTCGGCAATCACATCGCCATCCTCCATGCGCACCAGCGCATAGAACGGCCGGCGGGTCCGTGACCGGACCGACCCACGGATCACGTCGATGCCAAAGACCTTCAACCGATCACCCCGGCAACCGTTGCATCCAGCGGACGGGTAATCCCGTATTTCCGGTGAAAGTACTTGAGGATATTTTCCACGTCGCGCCGCAGGATTTCCTGTGCGTTCGGATGGGTTGACGCCTCCCACTGCGGCCAGTCAATCAGGCTGATGCCCTCATCACCAATCATCACGTTGAATTCACTCAAATCCCCATGGATCACGCCGCGCTTATAAGCGGTGCAGACCATGGCGAGGATCGCGTCAAGGATTTCTTCGGGGTTGTCCAGTACTGCCCGGTTCATCGTCACACCGCGGATCAGGGACATCACGACAATATGGCGGTTCCTGTCGATTGGGAGCGGGACGGAAACTGCGGGGTGTAAAAGTTGCAGGGCTGCGTACTCTTTTTCTGCGGACCGGGCTGATGCAAAGATCCAGGGAAGATGACCGTGCGACGGCAGGTACCCACGGTCCTTCCGTGCAGACTGAAAGGAACGCTGCCCGACGCGGTGAAGTTTACAGACGACCGGTCCCAGGCCAAGTGCCTCGTAAACGACCGATTCCTTCCCTTCGCCGATGAAGGGACCGAGTGCCCGGATGGTTCCCTTTTCCGTCAGTGCATGCAGTGCAAGAGCATCGTACCCGGTGAACACCAGCGCGTACCCCTCATAGTTAACGTTTCCCCGGCGAATCATCCCGAGACGGGCCAGGCGCCGTATACGGTACTGGAGCTCTCCGGCGCCGAGCGATGTGGAAGAATTCAGGATATCCTCCGGGACCCACCGGTACTGTTCCATCCACCGTTCCAGGGAAAAGAGGATACGGTAGTCAAAGGGCTGGAGCGATCGCACATTTTCCGCAGAAATCGGCATTTGCTGTACACGTTTTTATGTGAGGGCAATGATAAAAGTTGATCTGACTCCGATGCAGTGCGACCGGTGCAGGAACGACGCGATTGTGCAGCAGCCCTATGCCGGGTCCCGTCTCTGCAGGGAGCACTTCATCCAGGACTTTTCTGCCCGGGCAAAACGGGAAATCCGCAGGGGACACATGATCCAGCCGGGGGATCGGATTGCGGTCGGCCTTTCCGGCGGGAAAGACTCCAGTGCCCTGTTGCACTTTCTGTCGAACCTGCTGTGCAACCGCAGGGATATCAGCCTGGTCGCGATCACCATTGACGAAGGCATCACCCCGTACCGGGATCCGGCCTGTGGGGAAAAAATCGCCCGCGATCTGGGCATCGACTGGGTGTGTGCACGTTTCCAGGAAATGTACGGAACCACCATTGATGCGCTCGTGCAGCGCCGGGGTGACCGCCTTTCCTGTTCCTGGTGCGGCGTGCTCCGACGACATTGTCTCAATCGCACTGCAAAAGACATGGGTGCGACAAAACTTGCCCTCGGGTTCAACCTCGATGACGAGGCCCAGTCGGTCCTCATGAACGTGCTCCGCGGCGATCTCGACCGCCTTGTCCGCAACCCCATTTCGCGAAAGGGGTTTATCCCGCGGATCAAGCCATTCCGCACCATCCCGGAGCGGGAAGTGGCTCTCTATGCATTCCTTACTATTATCGGGTATGAGAGCGGAAGATGCCCCTATGCTGCAACGGCATTGCGATCGGAGGTGCGTGATCTCCTGAATGCGTATACGCTCGGCCATCCGTCGACAAAACATGCACTGATGAACCTCGGGGAGCGGTTGGCCGGCATGGGTACGGGCACGGATGAGGCGATCCGTACCTGTGCCCGGTGCGGGGAACCGTCGGGAGATACCTGCCGTTCCTGCCAGATAATCGATGAGGTGAGCGATCGTGCGTAAACGTAACGGCGCATGGCGGGCATTCTTCGGGCCCGGGAAATGGCGTCTGTTTTTCTATTTTACTCTTCTCGTTTCCCAGATTATCGTCTATACAACGGTATTTTATTTTATTTACCCGGTGCTTGAGGGAAAGCCGATCACCCTGATCGAAGCACTCTTTTTTACCATGGAGACCATCACCACGGTCGGGTACGGGTACCTGCTCCCGTTCCACAGCCAGATCACGATGATTTTTTCGATCGTGGTCATGGTCACCGGGATTTTCAACCTCTTCATGCTCGTTCCCCTGATCCTTGAGCCGTACATCCGGTCCGTGATCAATCCCCATCCACCGCAACGTCTGCGGCAGCATTTTCAGGGCCATGTCGTCGTTGTCGGACACAGTGAGCTCACCCGCGAGCTGATTGAGAACCTCACGATCGCAGACCTCGATGTCGTCTTTGTCGAGCAAAGCCTTGATACCGCCCGGGAAATCGAGAACAGGTCATCCCATCTGGCAGAAGTCGTCTGGGGGAATTATAATGAACCGGGGACCTGGGAAAATGCGTGCATTGGTTCAGCCCGCACAGTAATTGTCAGCAGTGATGAGCGGACCAATGCAACGGTGATTCTCGGTATCCGGCACATGACCCGGGCCAGGATCATTGCGGTCGTCGATGACCTTGCATTCGAACGCTACCTGCGGTTTGCCGGGGCGGATTTTGTCCTGTCACCCAAGAATTCGACAGGGAAAATCCTGGCGCAGCATGGGGTTATCCGCACCTATACCGACACCATGTTTGAGTCGGTCGGTTCACGGGAGCGGGATGCGGCAGGTGTTGAGGTGCTGAAGCTGGTCAACATCCCCATACTGCCCGATTCACCGGCAAATGGCAAGAAACTCGGAGACCTCGGCCTCTCAGAGAAATACGGGATTCACATCCTTTCCTACTGGAAATGCGGGGAGTTTGTCCCCCAGCCGGTCAGCAGTGATGTCATTGATCCCAGCTGGATGCTCTACGCTTTGGGAAAGGACCACGGCATCCGGCAGGCGGTCGAGAACGAGTTCGCAGCACAAGGAAAGATTGAAGCCCGGGGAATAATCGCCGGGTTCGGGGATGTGGGAAGGGCTGTCTTCCGGGAACTCGTCTCGTCCGGCGTCACCTGCACGGTGATCGACCGGAAAAAATATGCGGTTTCGGGTATCGTTGGAAACGCCGAGGATGAAGAGATCCTGCGCAGTGCCCATGTCGACGAAGCCCAGATCTGCGTGATCGCATTAAACGACGATACCGTCAACATATTTGCAACACTGATGGCACGGAACATGAATGCAAACATCAGTATCCTTGCGCGGGCGAATGAACCGGCTTCCGTAGATAAACTCTACCGGGCAGGGGCAGACTACGTGGCACTCCTCCCCGCCATCGGCGGCCAGGTCATTGCGGGGCTCGTACTGTCGGAGCAGGTCACGGTGATGCTGGATCTTCCCGACCGGAGGAAAATTCTGCTCAAGACCATTTCGAAAAATGTCCCTGATTCTGTGGAGGAGATTGAAAAACGCACAGGAGTACAGGTGATTGGCGTGGAAGGGCCTGCAGGAAGCCAGGTTGAGCCCCCCGGAACGCTCGAGGTCAGGAGCGGGGATTCTCTAGTTGTCATCGGAGGAAATGCGATGCTGAAAAAGTTCATGGAGCGCTATTAGCGAGGTTCGTCATGGAAAAAAACAGCGGTTGCGGTCGGGAACGGATCGAACAGATGATCCGCCACACCATCTGGGCGGGCAGGTCCGGGGGAGTTGTGATCGGTCTCTCCGGCGGCGTTGATTCTGCAGTGGCAGCGGCCCTTTGTGTGCATGCCCTGGGGAAGGAGCATGTGAAAGCCCTTCTCCTCCCTACCTCTGTCACACCACCGGAAGATCTTGAGGATGCAACCGGATTCTGCCGGTCGGTGGGAATTGATTTCCAGATCATTCCCATCGACGGGATTGTTTCGGGTGTCACGTCCATACACGTGTTCCCCGAGAGCGACTACAGTACCGGAAACCTGATGGCCCGGGTGCGGATGGCACTTCTCTACTATTGCGCCAATGCAGAACGACGGCTCGTCTGCGGGACGTCAAACCGCAGCGAGTACATGCTCGGGTACTGCACGAAGCATGGGGATAGCGCAGCAGATTTCCAGCCGATCCTGCATCTCTACAAGACACAGGTCTTTTCCCTCGCTGAGGAACTCGGTATTCCCGAATCCATCCGCACCAAACCCCCTTCGGCCGGATTATGGAAGGGGCAGCTCGACGAGAAAGAGATCGGTATCCCCTACCGGGACATCGACGACGCGCTCATGGCACTGGAACAGCAGGAATGGGTTCCTGCGACAGCCACCCAGGAGAAGGTTCTGACACTCGTCAAGTCGAGCGAGCACAAACGGCTCCCTCCCCCTAGTCTTCTGGGATCCGGGTGAGCAACTCCTGCGCTGCTGCAGGATCGTTGAGGAACGCCAGGGTGCCGGCATTGCCTACCAGATCATAGAGGGCGGCACCGTCCGGGATCCCCCATACATCCGGGCGGATGGGTTTCCCCCGCCGCAACAGCGGAGCAGATGGGTAGCGGGGATTTTTCACAAAAACCCGGCCGAGCATTTCGAAATATGCCGCCCCGCCCTGGTGCGTAAACATTGTATAATCGCTTGAAAATTCGGTGGAGACAATATTTGCCATGACAAGATCCGCGGATCCCGGATTAATAGTCACATGGCCATATCCGGGTGGAATGATCGCCTTTTCCCCGGCGTGTGCTTCGATAACGAGAATATCCAACCCGTCGCGCCGCTGCAGAAGGTAATGTGCAACGCCATCCAGGACTTCGTAGATCTCGGGGTAATCGATTCCGGAAGGGGACGGCGGATGAACGTGTCCTTTGGTCTTCACATATTCATCGCAGAGGGTTCGCGCCGGAATGCAGGTAATATCATACCGCAGATGCTGTTTTTCCAGCCATTTCCGGTCCCTGGCATTCCGGGCACGGTCACGGTACATCGAGTAGAGAGGACCCGCAAACGGGCAGGTCGGATCAGCGAGGACTTCCCGCATGTCGTCCGCCGTCCGGAATTCAGGATCCTCCAGTGACCCGGTCCAGCCCTTCATCTGCCTATGGGTCAGTTCCCCGGGTATATAAAAACCCGGAATCAGGTCACAGGAAAAAGGTTCAACGAAGTTCCATGACCCGCGGTGTACTTGAAATCCCGGCAATCAGAAATCTTCGATATGGCCCATCGTCTCGATGTCAATGAGACCCTTCAGTGCTTTGGTGACAACGGACCGGCCCCCTTCCTTGAGAGCGGCCATGGGGTTGGTGCCTCCGACCATCGCAATACCGAAATACTGGGGACTGATCGGAACCCCGAGCAGGGACACGTTCGGGACGCCGATGTCCAGAATACCAGTAAATTTCCTTCCCGCAAGATCATCGATGATCTCCCCGACAAGAGTTTCAGATTCCATATGGCATTCCCGCAAATTACCGAGAATCATCCCGCTACCCTCTTTGATCATATGGCTGATGGAAGTGATTTCCTGCGAGATCAGCACTTCGAGAGGGTCGATGGTGGTATTGGTGTACAGAATAAACTGAATGAACCGCCGGGGAATCCGTTCAACGACCTCGATGACACCCCCACCGATCGGGTTCGAAGGAATCCCTCTTTTCAGCAGGAGGCCGTCAAGGGTTATGGTGCACATCGTGCAGACGCCCGTGCACCCATCCGGAATCCTGAATCCATTTATTGTCTCCCCGGACTCGAGGAATTTGACCCGGTCACTCACGGCAAGTCCGGCCCGGTACGCACGCCGGAAAATCGTGATCGCGTACTCGATATCATTGTTCTGAATGAGAGAGAGGTTGTAAATGATCCGACCCGTATCCTCGGCAGGGTTGTACGTTACCTGCATCGCATACTCTTCGATGAGATGATTGATGAACTTCAGGGGCGGCGGCGAGCCCGGCGCAGCCGGACCAGGCGTTGTTTCGGGTGGTGTCACGGATTCTCTGCTCCTATCTGAGTCATTTCCTCACTTTAAAGCATCGAATACCCTTGCCGGGTGAACCCGGCGTCATCCTGAAAACCATGCACCGTAACCCCTGGGATTTTCCCGGCTTCGGCTGCCGAAAAGATGGATCCTTCAACTCCTCCCGAGACACCACGGACCGCACGAGCAGAAAATATCTAACCCCGGGACGGTTACCATTATGTGATGGATGCAGGAATTCGGAAAAAAGCACGGGAGGCATTGCGCCGTATTCTCGAAGCTGCCTCCTTTTCCGTCGATGATATGGAGGACCCTTTTGCGGTATCCGCAACAGGGGGGGATGGATGTCTGGTCACCCTTTTCTCGGACGATCCCGGAGAAATCGACCATTTTTCAAAAACCAACTTCCGCCTCCAGGATGGCGGGAATGCACTGACCTGCCGGAAGCTCCTCCTGACGTTCAGGGACAATGTACAGGCAGACAACTGCATTGTCTGGGGAAAGGATGAATTCATGCGGTTTGCCGGTGGTGCTGCCCTCTCGGACCTTCTGGGACACCCAATCCGGATCCAGTTTGGACAGGAAGGAGGTTCAGTAACGCCCTCCGCTCAGCCCGGGACCGCGGTTTCGGATCAGTCCCCGCAACAGGAGGAAGAACTGGGTGCGGAAATCCTCCACCTTCCTCTGAAAATCGACGCTTCCCGGGCGGTCCGTATCGCCGGAATCCAGGGAGAGCCAAAACTGCGGATGATACCGCACTGGCGGTACCATATCGTGAGTACCGGGGAAAAGACCTTCAAGGACAAACTGATCAGTTTCAAGGCAGACAAATGGGGTGCATTCAACGCGATCAACGGTATCGTCCTTGATACGCCCATGGATAAGGCCGAAAATTCCGGCGTGCCGTCGAGTGCAGAGATCGCTCACCCGAAAAATGAAAAAACCGATGCAGAGACGAAAATCGTAACAGATCTCATGGAACAGCTCACCCAGCGGCTCAAGGTTCGCGTGGAAAAAGGCGATGCGATCTATTACGAAGAACGGGTATTCAAGCCCGATCGCAAGGACATAAAAGTCGATATTGACCTCGTCTATATCCCCGTCTGGCAGGTCAGGGGGAAAAAGATCGTCGAGGTAAACGGGTTCACCGGCGAGATCCTCTCCACACCGATGGACGAGGGAGTCGAACTCCTGTAATACCATGGACCTGGTCATAGGGGGCGGACCGGCGGGGAGGCTTGCCGCGATGCGCCTTGCACGTGGCGGCCATTCCGTACGGCTCGTTGAAAAGGGCGGCGTTGGAGGCCAGTGCCTCCACCAGGGATGCATGGTAATCTGTGCTCTCAACGATGCGGCACGGACGATCCGCTCTGCGCACATGCTCTCCGGGATGGGGATTCTCGATTCATTTCCCCGCATTGTTTTTCCCCGGATACTCCGTGAAATGGAGGGAATACAGCAGAAAATCGAGGGGATCCTCCGGGATGAGACAGCAGATGCCGGTGTCGAGTTGGTGCATGGTGAGGGGTCTTTCCGGAACAGACGTGCGTATATCGATGGAAAGTACGTCGATGCGCAGTCAATAATTCTGGCCACCGGTTCCCGCCCGTCGATCCCCGATATTCCGGGGATCCGGCTTTCCGGCGTATTCACTCCCCACACCCTCGGCACAATGGAAAAGCTGCCGGAAAAACTGGTTATTATCGGGTGTGGGGCAATGGGAGCGGAATTCTCCTACATTTTTCATTCCTTTGGCTGCGAAGTTACTCTCGTCTGCCGATCGGATCTCCTGAAAAACCTGGATCCGTTCATGGTCCAGTGTGCGCGGCGGGAGCTCTCCGGTGTGCGGATCCGGGAGAATACAACACCGATCCGGATCCTGGGAGAACGTGCAGCGAGCGGGGTCCTTGTGCAGAGCAACAGAAAGGAAGAGGCTATCGAAGCTGACGCTGTGTTTCTCGCCACCGGGCTGATCCCGAGGACCGAGAATATCGAAGGGCTCGAGCTGGGGCCGGCAGGGGAAATACGGGTGGACGATCACATGCGCACCAGCATTGCGGGCGTGTATGCATGCGGAGACGTCATAGGGGCTCCGTTCCTCACGCCGGTCGCACGCATGGAGGGCATCGTTGCAGCCGATAATATTCTCGGCTGCGATCGCCGCATGGATTATGGCTGGATTCCACAATCCATCGCCCTCATGAACGAGTTTGCTTTCTGTACCGGACCGGCGGAACCATCATTTTCCATGAAAATGCCATCTCCTGCCGGGCCAGGCTCGTTCTGGTCGGTCCCAAATGGTTTGACCGGCTGTGTCCGTGTAACCATCGGAGAAGAGTCCGGACGCATCCAGGGAATCGCCGCAGCATCCCCCGGTGCCGGCATAATGGCGCATTACATGGCGCAGCTGATGCGGCACGGGTG
>JAJRCL010000073.1 GCA_028679035.1 Methanomicrobiales archaeon
CACCGACACGCAATCCCTCCCGCAGGTACTGGAAGAGTTGTGCCAGGCTGACAATGTCCTGCCGGTTGTGGGACACAACGGGAACAAGGGGGCCGGGATTCCCGGTTGCAAGGTACGTCGCGTAGAACTCCGGAACAAGCTGGCTGGGCACATCATCGGTGCGGGAGTGGTTGAAGATATGCCGCTCCAGGGTTGTCAGCCGGCAGTCCGGGACTCTGTTACGCAATCCCCGTCGGGCAAAATGCAGCAGATCATAGTGGGGAAGCGCTCCTGATAGCGGCATCCCGTAGTACACAGCCCGTTCCTGCATGTACGGGATATCGAAACACTTGCCATTGTAGGTGACGTAGGCTCCTCTATCGCCGGCGCTTTCGAGTACGGCGGCGAGTGCAGCAGGCTCTTCTTTGATATCCCGCAGGAGGTACTGGTGAACCTCCATGGTGCTTCCACGGATCCGGCCGGTGCCAAAAAGGATAATCGGCCGGGAAAAAAGCCCCAGAGTCTCGATATCGAGAAAAAGAAGTTTTCCGGTCGGGATGAAATCAGCGGTGTCCAGTACCTGGCTCTGCGAACGCCTGCCCCGTTTCATCAGCCATGCCAGCAGTTCTGACACTTCCCGCCGTTCGCACAGGTCCAGAAACGCCCGGGCATCCTTCCTGTGCCGGGGATGGCTGATGAGATCTGCAATGCTATGGTAGCCCCGCTGCGTAAGGCGGTGTGCAGTAACCGGCCCGATACCCGGGATCAGGGTCAGGTCAGCGACCAGACGTTCATACGCAGAACCGGGGTTCCGTGTACCGGGAGTAAACGGACAGGAGGAGCGGATCTCATAGCAGGTACCACTCCCCGTCTCTACCTCCTGTCCGTCAAAGAGATCGGTGATCGAGATACCATCATGTTCGGCAAGAAGGCGTTCCCGCAGGGCGAGGGCCCGTTCGTATTCAGAGGTAAAAAGATAGGAATCCGCAAAGCTGGTCCGGAAAACGTTTCCGTCACGGATGACCGAATAGTCCTGGATCCGGTCAACGCACTCACGCCAGCGCGTTCCGACCGTGAACCGGGCTTCGGGGATATCCATGGACACGGGTGCGGTGGAGAAAAATACCATGTTTTCCTGTGCGGTGCGAAAGTGTAAATTGACACAAACGGAAGCTGCGGAGATCGACTATGATCGTTTTTTTTGGCCTTCTTCCGCTGGTGTGGTTTTAACGCTGTACAGGCCATTGATCCGGATTTTCTGCTGGTTTCATAATGCAGAGGATTGAACAGTACTATACACATTCAGGTGACCCGTGCGATCCTCCCTCATTATCCTTCTCGTCAGCATCGTCCTTTTCGTTGCCGGCAGCGGATGTATCGGGGGCATCCTTCAGCACCCCGACGTGGTGTATCCCCATATCGGGCCGCTGATCCCGGGCGCATCACCGATTCTGGTCGACTACCAGTGGCGGTTTGAGAAAGGTGAAGAATCGATCGACTTACCCGTAAACGGGAGTGTCTACCTGGCAGCGAAGCGGGCAGATAAAAATGCCACACTGTACAAGGATCTTCCGGAAACCGAGTGGATGCAGGGGTATTACCGTGCGTTTATCAACGATCCGGCGCAGGAAGGGCTGTACCAGGCTCTGGCACAGGAATTCAGGAAAATCCGGGACAGGGAAGGCCTGGATGACAACCGGTACCTTGAACTCATGACAGTGTTCGTCCAGTCGATCCCGTACCGCACGGATACCGACCGGACCCTGCCGAAATTTCCGGTTGAAACCTATGGAGACCGCGAGGGGGATTGCGACGATAAGAGTCTTCTTCTGGCCGGCCTGCTTGTCCGTGAAGGATACAACGTATCCCTGCTGTACTTCGGCCCAGAGAACCATGTGGCGGTTGGTGTTCCTGGGAATGACGCTGGATACCGCAGCACCGGGTATATCTATCTCGAGACAACCAACCTTTCGTTTATCGGTGTACCGCCGGAGACTCTTGCGGGAGGAGTAACGCTTGATTCCATGCCGCTCGTTATACCGGTAGGTTCCGGGCACCGAATATACAGCGCGACCGGCGAAGTGAAGTATATCCAGGAGCGCTACAATGGATCGGAAAATAGTCTCCGGCTCCTTGATTCCGAACTCGAACGAATGCGGCAGGAGCTGGAAATGGCCCGCCATGCCGGAAGAATCCGGGAATACAATGCCCTTGTGGAAAAGTACAACAGGAGGCTCGGCGAGTTTCGGTCCACTGCCGCTATTCACGACTACATCCTTCTTCACCGGTTTGATCGCATAGGCACTTATCAGTGGCTGCAGGCACACCCATAACTGCACGGGACAGAACCGCCTCCGGATTCAGATATAGAGCCTGTCCCTTCCCCGTGATTTTCCCGTTCCTGATCCGGAAGTACATACGTCGTTTCCCGTGGGGGTCGATCCGGGTGTACAAACAGGATTTGGTGATCACCGCAGACCCAGTATTCCTCCTACGTTCAGCAGCAGCCCGAGTGCAATGAACTGACCGTCTGCTACAAGGTCGCAGAGCGCATTTGCAGGACCATCCGGATCGAATGCCTGGATATAGGACTGGGCATAGATCGATCCGGCAGCAAGTATCCACACGCGCCAGAACGAGAGGAACACAAAACCGGCAAGGAGCAGAGCTGCACCGAAAACGATGTTTACCATCGTCAGGAGACAACGCGTCTGCACGGCACCAAGGCAGACTGGAATGGTCCGTACATTGGCCTCCCGGTCACCGGCGATATCCCGCATATCAAAGAGCACTGAATTGATGAAAGCGAGAACGCAAAATAGTCCGCAGGCGATCCAGGTGGATGGCTGTACCGACACGCCGGCAAAAAGCGGCGGGATAACCCCGGGGGTAATGGACCAGGCGATTGCGATAACACCATTTTTTACAAACGGAATCTCCTTGAGACGGCGGTATCCGCACCGGGCAGGAAGAATGGGGCTGCTGTACAGGATGCCGGAAACGAGGGGCAGCGCGGCGACCGCTATCGCAAACGGGCCGTATATGGCGGCGATTCCCAATGCGAGGATGTACGCAAAGGGTGATGATCGTGCAAAAAACTTCTCGTACCTCTTGGTGAAGGCATACCGATCAGCATGATTGATCGCGTCCTCCACCTCGTCGGTCTTCCGGTTCATGTTATAGACCGCATACGTCGAAAGAAAGAGCACGAGCATCATGGGCAAGGTGCACACGATTCCCTGCAGCCGCGCTGCGATGAACACCATCGCAACGGCGGCCAGAGCAAGGTAGGCGGAGCTGTACAGCATCAGATCCAGAAACGATTCAAAGAGCCCGGAGATTGCATCCGGGCGGGTCTCCCATCGGAACATATAGGAGACTTATAAGAAAAAATTAACATTCATTCCGCCGGCGAATATTAATCTGTCAGATGAATCTTTATCATCGTGATAAATGTAAATAAGAATCGCTCAATGCTGTGTAACGGATTCATCATATCACCGCAGATGCGGATGAATCCAAACAAAAGGATGATAACCGATATGATAAACATTTCCGTGAACAGAAACCGGAGGCACTCACCATGAAGGAAGTCCAGGGGTTCCGCGTGGGTGAGATGGTGATGGAGCTGGTACTCATCAACATGGCGATCTCCCTGACGGGAGAAGAACGTTCTGAAATATCGCCGTACCACCAGAGGCTGCTCGCGTCCTATGGGGTTAACGTACACCAGCTCACCACCTCGCTTACCGGATGTACAAAAGAAGGAAATAAAACGGTTTGCGAAGGCACATTTCTCATCGATGTCGATAAGCAGATCGAAGGCGTTCAGAAACGCATGAAATCGTCCGGACGGTTCCGCGGGGTCATCAAGGATTGCGGGGCAATGCGTATCGAATACTTTGGGGATAATTTTACGTTCAAATCCGAAATCGCACAGATCGGCACCGACGGCGGGAATATCACCTACCAGGTAAGCGAAGTCACCTCCGGGTAAGTGTTTAGAATGTTACCTGTTCTGCACGGTCCCGGTAATAGGAAAAAAGTCCCTCTCCCCAGGCAATCGCACGGGGATCGGCGCTGAAAAGATCAGTCGTTGTATCGTACGTGAT
Organism: Methanomicrobiales archaeon; assembly: GCA_028679035.1. Lineage (GTDB taxonomy): Archaea > Halobacteriota > Methanomicrobia > Methanomicrobiales > JACTUA01 > JAJRCL01. The sequence continues at coordinate 4,092 of JAJRCL010000073.1, forward strand.
CCCGTC
>JAJRCL010000074.1 GCA_028679035.1 Methanomicrobiales archaeon
CCGGCATTGCCGCCATAACTCAGTTGGTAGAGTGGCTGGCTGTTAACCAGCATGTCACAGGTTCGAGTCCTGTTGGCGGCGCTTGTTTTTTTTTGGGCCCGTAGCTTAGTCCGGTCAGAGCGCCCGGCTCATAACCGGGCGGTCATGCGTTCGAATCGCATCGGGCCCATCCGACCACCGCTCTGCAGGGCAAAGGCTATGTATGCCACGCCCTACAGATCAGCCATGGATTGCCCGGTGTGCGGCAAAGACTGTGTACAGACGGCAGATGAGATCATCGTGTCTCTCGCCGATCGTTTTTCCCCCTGTGTCGGCTGCCGGGGACGGTTCCTGGATAAGAATACTCCTCCTCCGGATGCAACGATCGTTTCCCCCTGCAGCTGCGGCAAACGGTTTATCGATGATGTCTTTGCACACATCCACCGGATCATGGTCGAAGAGGGAGTGCTGCAGCATGATTCGCCGCTCATTCGGGTCGGTACCCCGCTGATTCACCCGGGTACGGTGCTGCTGCACCCGCCATATCTTCCCCCCCGATCCCTGCTGCTCCTTTCACGGACTGTCACGAAAGCATGCGCACAGCGGATCATTACCGAGGTGCCCGAAACACGTGGCGTGGTACAGTGCAGTGACTTTGTACCCGGGGCGGCGGACGTGGACCTGCAGAAAGCCCCCCGCACGTACGAACTTCTTGCCGGATGCGATGTCCGTGCCGACGTATTTCCGATGAGTCCCGTGCCCATCGTCATCTACAAGGAACAATCCAAGATCCATATCGAATTTCCCCACGCCCGCAATCCCAAACTGGAGACGGTGATAAAAAGGGTGACCTACGCACGCCCGGACGTGTTTGTCGATGCTCTCTGCGGTGCGGGGACTCTCGGGATAGCCGCCGCGTTCATGGGGGTTAAAAGGATTATTCTGAACGATGCATGGTATGCCGCCGTATACTGGACCGCATTCAACATCGAGCTGAACGCGGCGAACCTGCTCATCAGCGGTGTGAATTTCCTGGAACCGTACGCGGCACTTCAGGAAAAACCACTGGTACAGGAGACAAAGAAAATCGCGGAGAGCAGCGGAGAGCAGCAGATCCAGGTATTTCAGGGGGACTTCCGGAATCTCCAAAATATTGTTCCCAGGGATGTACGGGTTCTCTCCGCGATCGATCTCTTTAAAAAGGATGATCCGGATGCAAATGAACGGATCCTGAAGGAATGGCGGGACCGCGTGGGTGGCGAGGTATTTATCCCCTAAATGCTCCATATGTAACGGGGACTAGCCTGGGTGGCCCGGCGTCACCTGTGACCCGAAACCGTCGTTACGCGGGGGGCGAAGTCTGAGGAAGGTTCTGGCGACCGGCCGGAGTCCGGCCCGTCCTGACGTTGAAGCCTCGTCCTGTGAGGTCGGTGGACAGGGATCTATTCCCCGGAGGGGGTTGCGACCTGTTGCCGCGGGGATCGGTTCAGGCCCGGAAGGGAGCAGACTTACCGTGGACATTCGGCGCCCACGGGGTTGCGGGGTGGAGGATGGACGTTCTGGCGAAGGCTGGCACGTGGAATCGACCGAAGACGCGTCCCCAACGAGGATCATGGCAAAAGTCGCTATTCTTGGTGCAACCGGTAGAATAGGGTCATTCGCAGCATCAGCAATTTCTCACATTCCCCACGTGAGTGAGCTCCTTCTCGTCGGAAGATCCGGAAGGGAGGAGTATCTTGAAGGGCTTGCGCGGGACCTTATGGATTCATTCGCTGCCCGGGGAACAGACACCCGGGTCTCATGGAGCTGCGAAACGGAAGATGTGGCAGGGTCTGACATCATTGTCTGTACCGCCGGTGTTCCCCGGCAGCCGGGACAGGACCGGCTGGATCTTGCACTCGAAAATGCCCGGATCATCGCCCCAACGGCACGGACCATCGGGCGTGTGGCTCCGGATGCGATTCTGTTCATGGTCTCAAATCCGGTGGACGTGTTGACCACCGTCGCGCTGGATTATTCCGGACTACCGCATCAGCGGGTGTTCGGCCTCGGGACGCACCTGGACTCGATGCGCCTGAAGTCACTCATTGCCGATTATTTCGGCGTTCACGTCAGTGAAGTGCACACCCGGATTATCGGGGAACACGGGGAAAGTATGGTACCGCTCTGGTCCGCGACAACGATCGGGGGCATCCAGATAAGCAATCTGCCGGCATTTTCCCAGCTGCCAACGGACGAGATGGTGGAAACGGTGAAAAATACCGGCGAACTGATCATCCGCCAGAAAGGTTCGACCATCTTTGGTCCGGGAGAAGCGATCGCAACCCTCGTGCGGACGATTCTCGGGGATGAAAACCGGATTCTGACAATCTCGACGTACATCCGGAAAGAGGTCCACAACATCGGTGGCGTCTGCATCGGCGTACCTGCGCGGGTCAACCGCAGCGGAGTGTTCCCGGTGCCGATCCTGATTGAGAAATCCGAGGTACAGGCGTTCCGCCAGTCCGTAGAGAGAATACGCTCTATTACAAAAGAAGTGCTTGAACGACTCGAAAATACGGATGAGATCAGATCATCCGGTTGACGGCTATCGTTTCTGCGCTTGAGATCCCTTCGATCTCCAGAAGTTTTGCTTCGATTGAATCAGTGCCGCCTTCGTCGTCTCCAACAACGACGGCTATCTTTATTGCCTTAAGTCCGAATCCGATCGGTTCTTCCCGTATCTCCTGGATGCCCGGCAGGGCCTTTTTCATCGCTGCCTTCACCTTTTCAAGGTCGACATCGACGGAGTCTGGCATAATGCGGAGAACCGCAGCGACTTTTCCCACTGCTCAGGGCCCCCTGAAACCGCATGTGGCACAAGTATAGGCAAGACTCTGCTGCCTGCAGCGTGCACAGCGGCGGATTAATGTCCCGTCTTCCGGGCAGGGGAATTCTGTTGCTCCGATTTCCGCAAGCGGTGCATTACAGGATGTACATTTTCTGATTTCCATAATTTGGTCTCCCGTGACTCCTATATGTTACCGCCCGGCGCATTAATGCTATCCCTTAATAATGGTCCCTCGTAATGTTTTTCCCCCGGCAAGGGCGGCAATCTGTTCGGGATCCCTTCCATCCACTACATAGGCCGTCTGGCGATGGTCGAGGATAAACGGGATAAACCAGGAGTCCACCTCCGGGCAGGAGACCGGGGAGGATATAACCTCCTGGATCTTCCCGTGTACCCGGATTCCCGCAACTGATTTGAGGAGTACAACATCGAGATGGAGCTCGGCTGCAACCCACGCAGCAATGGTATCGGATGTTACATTCCAGGAATGCGGAAGGGGATCGGTGGTACGGAGGGACCGGTACGGGAGAAGGACTACGGGTTTTTCCGGAACAGCAATCGTTTCCTGTGTGGCAAACCCGCCAACTGCGGCGATGTACCAGCCGTACTGCTCCATTCCGCAGATCGCCATCCAGTGGGCAGCATCCTCTCCGACGAGAAGGGTGCGGACCGCATCGGCAAATGGTCCGCCGCCGGGAACTATCAGGATAGGGCGGTGCGAAGACCGGAGGACCGTAGAGATCAGCGGGACCTGGTCCATGAGACTCCCCCCGAATTTCACCACAATGGGAGATTCTGACAACTGTTTCGCCAAATTCTTCACCTTACTCTGCGAATCTCTCATAATGAAGTGGACCCTGTCCCTCTTCATCCTCTCCCTTCTCATCCTGCCTGCCTCCACATTGCAGTTTGTGGAGTTCTGCCCGGATCCCTACCTTGCAAGGGATGCAGACGAGTACCTGGTGATTGCCGGTGACGGAACACTCGACGGCATTGCTATTTCCGACGGGGAGGGAGGGTTCCGGTTTCCTCCGGGAACGATGATCCACGGGAGGATAACAGTCGCACGGGACGCTGCTGCCTATGCCACGACCCATGGCAGTTACCCGGACTTCGAACTGTTTGACCATTCCCCCGCGGTTCAGGATGTTATCCGGGGAGACGACCTGTACATGAGCAATACCGGCGATGAGCTCCTCATGTACCGGGGAACGGAGCTGGTTGACCGGATATCATGGCCTGGCGTACTCACGGCACGGGAGGGGCAGGTGCACTTCCGGGACGGAGATCAATGGGATCCCCGGGTCCTGCTTCTCGGCCAGTCGCAGATCTGCCCCCGCACATTTACCGATGTCAGCCTGACCGCCTTTGTTTCCCCTGACTCGTCGCGGGAAGCATTTACCCGGGCCCTGCAGAGTGCAAACCATTCCGTGTACCTGAATGTGTACGAATTCGCAAGCCCGGCACTTGCCCAGCTCCTTGCCGACACGCGGGCACGGGGCGTTACTGTGGAAGTGCTCCTGGAGGGTGGGCCGGTCGGCGGGATAACACCGGAGGAAAAATGCTGTTGTCGTTTGATGAACCAGAGCGGGATCCCGATCTACCTGATGAAAGCAGGAAATGGAGAACATTCCCGGTACCGGTTCGATCATGCGAAGTACTTCGTTATCGACGGATCTGCGGTTTTTCTCACGAGCGAGAATTTCAAGGAGAGCGGGATCCCGCTTGCCGGTACGAAAGGGAACCGCGGCTGGGGCGTATTCATCCGGGATCCACGGATTGCGGATTACTTTACCGGGGTCTACCGCGATGATCGTACCGGCATCGATATTGAGCCGTACGTCCCGGTGGAGAGTATCGCCTGCGCCACAGGCCCGGGTGAAGATTACACGGTGGAGTATCCCTCTGCAGAAATTTCCGGCGCATCCGTCACACCGGTGCTTGCTCCGGACACATCGGCACTGATTGCAGCCATGATCCGTAATGCAACAGGGAGCGTCGATATCGAACAGGCATATATAACCAACACCTCTGCCGGGGCACTCAATCCCTATCTTGCTGCCGCGGTCGGCGCGGCCCGGCGCGGAGTAACGGTGCG